>NZ_JBIUUS010000011.1:0-240569 GCF_044742585.1 Kitasatospora sp. NPDC087861 | reverse complement strand
CCGACGAAGGACGGAGGCAGCTGACGTCACTTAATGTCCCGTTGATACTCGTTAGGCATGTGAGTATCAACGTAGTTGCCTCACATAACAGAAGCCCTGACACAACGGAAGATAACCCACGCACGCGAGTAGGTGCACCAGTACGACCGCAGCGGCGGCCGCCAGGCCTCCGGACCCTTGTCGCCCTTCGACCTGTTACTGACCGCGGTGTAGGTTCCGCGTCTGGGTGTCCAATGGCATCGTCGTGACCTGCAGGGCTTCGGCATTCCGCGCTCGTGTCCTCCGAACGCGTTCCGCAGAACAGTGTCCAATCCTCGCCGGCCTGTTTCGCGTGGCGGGCGGGCCTCAGCTCTTGACGGCCTCTGCGATCTGCAGGGCTGTCTGTGCGGGCGTGAGGTGGGTGGTGTCGATGACCTCGGCCTCGCCGTGTAGCCACCTGCGGGCCGCCTCGGCGTAGGGCTCAAGGTATTTGAGACGGAACGGGGAGTTGGGGCCAAGAACAGTATCGCCCGCAATGCGCCCACGGAGGGTGTCCTGGTCGGCGTGGAGGACGAAGTGCCGTACCGGAATGGCATGTTGAGTGAGGCCCGTGCTGATCTCGCGCCAGTACTCCTCGATCAGGACAGTCATGGGCATCACCAGAGTGCCGCCGGTGTAGTCGAGTACGCGGCGGGCGGGCGGCAGCCTGGTTGAGCCATGATCCATCCCATGGAGAGGGTCGTGGATCTCGACGAGGCAGTTGCAGAGGTGGCTGCGCGGACGCCTGATTGGCAGGCCGCCGGGCTCAGGGTGGGCGAGGTGACGTGGCGTGATGAAACGGCGCCATGGCCGCAGATCCTTCAGACGGACAGGTCATAGGTGAGCGATCCCGACTCGGTAGGTGTTCTTATCTCCGGCCCCGCGGAGGCCCTGCTGTCCGTGGTGCTCTTCCGAGGCGGCTGGGCCGACGTCGACTATCTCGCCAACGTGGACGACGCTGGGGCGCTTCCGGGTGCGGAGATCGACTCGGCGGCGGCGTTCGGCATCCGGATCGACGAATGGGTGGTCCGCGTGTTCGGCGTGCGGGCTGCGTGACGCGGGCCTTCCTCGGTGTCGCAGGATGTGGTGTGGCCCGTCTCGAAGGTGAGCTTGAGTGGCTGTTGTCCTTCCGGGCTTGAGGGCTGCGTTTCCGCTGGTCAGGAATAGGGTCGGCGGTCTCGGGGAGTGGTGACGTGTCGAGTCGTCGCTCTGGTGGAGGTCGGGGATGCCGTCGGTCGTGGGGGCTGCTGGAAGAGCGTGAGCTGACCGCTCGCCGTCGTGTGGACGCGCTGCGGGAGGAGGCGGACCGTATCCCGGCCGAGTTGGCCGTGGCCGAGCGGGAGTGGAACGAGTGGATCACCGCCCGTTCACGCGTCGGCGAGGTGCTGTCCCCGAGCGAAGGCGACGTCGCCGGCCCGGATGCCGCCGAGGAGTCGTCGGATTGCGGTGAACCGCCGGTGCCGCCTGCATCTTCGGAGGCGGCGAAGCCGAAATCGGTGGTGCCGGTGTGGCGTGCGGGCCTGGTCTGGTCGGCACTGTCGGCGGACTACCAGCGGATCCTGCAGGCTCTCGCGGACCGCAACCGTCTGGGTCAAGGTCCGCTGACGTGCCAGGAGATGGCCGCCTGCTTCGGCCTGGACCCGGTGCCCGCGAAGATCGAGGTGTTGCGGTCGAAGGCGAAACGGCTGACAGCGCGCGGGTGGCTGGCCGAGCCGGCGCCGGGACGGTTCACGCTCGCGAAGGCCGTGGCCGGGCCAGGCGGCGGGTCATGAGCAGGGTCATCGACCAGTAGACCATCGCCTCCGCGCTGCCGGTGGATCGCTCGAAGTCGCGCACGAGGCGACGGCTTCGCATCAAGTGGGCGAAGAACCGCTCCACGATCCACCGCTTGGGCAGCACGACGAAACCGCGCATGTCGTCACTGCGCTTGGCGATCGCCAGGACCAGGGCGAGGGCGGCCAGGCAGTGCTCGACGAGGCTGCCGGTGTAGCCGCCGTCGAAGGCGTCCGGCGTCATGTGGTCGATTCCGCCCGGTCCGCTGAGCGCCAGGCGCAGCTGGGCGGCGCGCAGCCGGTGCTCGCGCGCCGCCAGCGCGCGGCTTCGCAGGATGACCGCGGCGGCGGCGCCGGCCGCGAGGGCGAGGGCGGCGGGGATCCACCAGTTCGCTGCCAGCCACCGCAGGATGGCGGCCGCCGCGCTCAACCCCAGGAGTCCCACCAGGGCGTAGGCGATCCAGGTGGCGTCGTCGCGCCGCACGGGCCGGCGTCCGCGCGGGCGCCGCGCCGGTGGCCTGCGCCTAGCCATCCGCTGCTCCGGGCCTGTTCACGTCGGTGTCCTTCCTGCGGGCCGCCGTACCGGCCGGGGAGCGGATTTGCGATGTGCGGTCAGTGGGTGGCTTCGACGGCGATGCCGACGAGTTGGAGGATCGTGTGGCCCCAGGTAGTGGCGGCGATCAGGACGCCGAACACGACGGCGGCGAAGACGGTGAACGCCTCGTCCGTGCGGCGGCGGGCCTCGGTACGGCGCCGGAGCCGGATGACGATGAGGATCGCGAAGAACGCCGTCGCGCTGATCGTGTACTGCACTGCCCACCCCGGCCCGATAGTTGACCCTGTGTGAGGCTGCGATTACCCGGAGCCTGCCGCCATTCGGGTGCGCATGCCAGAGTCTCCGACGGCCCGGGGCCGCTTTGGAAAAATCAGGCGCCTGCGAACGGCCCCGCGCGACGCTGTCCGCCGGTTCGCGCGGGGGAATCCCGGATTCCCCCGCGCGAACCGGCCGCCGTTCGTACGATCGGCTCGACCTGGCCCGCCAGAACGGCCGCCAGGCACAGGAACCGAGAAAGGGGACCGATGGGGACTGTCGGCTGGGTCGTGGTCATCGTTCTGGTGGTCGCCGGTGCGGTGGTCTGGCTGATGCTGCGCTACCCCGGGGGATGGCGGTACGCCTTCAGTACGCAGTACGCCGCGAACCGGCGCGACCTGGACGCCGCCCGCGGCAAGCTTCGCGGACTGCAGCACGAGGCTGGCCGCGAGCGCGCCACGGCCCGCTCCGGCGTCGAAGCGGCCGAGCGCGCCCACCAGGACCGGGTCAACCAGGCCCGGGCGCACCTGGCCTGGCTCCGGGCCCCTGGCCGGGGCGTACTCCGGTCCTCGCTCGGGGAGCACCTGCGGCTGTACGACCACGCGCTGGAGATGACGGTGGACGGCCGCACCGTCGAGTGCCCGCTGCACGAGGTCTCGATCCGCGACGAGTACTCGCGCACGGCCGGCCACGTCTACGTGGTGCTCCCGACCGGCCGCCAGCAGATGGTGATCGTCTCCCCGGAGGAGACGCCCGAGGCCGAGGTGCGGAAGTTCGTGGTAGCGGTGTTCAACGCCGCCGCCGACGCCAAGGTGTCCAAGGCCGAGCGCCAGGCGCTCGTGCCACAGGCCGAGGCCGAACTGCGCGACGCGATCGCCGACACGGCCGCTCAGGAGCAGGCCCGGCGCCGACTCGCCGAGGTCGAGGCTCGTCAGAAGTCGGACGCGCGTATTCCACGAGCGCGCCAGGAACTGGATGCGGCCCGTGACCGGTGGCAGCAGCTCACCGGCCGCCGGCCGGAATAGGACGGGCCGCCAAGAGGGCCAGAGCCCGAGGCCGCCTACCGGGCGCCGCGCGGGTCGTCGCGAAGCCGGTCGAAGTAGTAGGGATGGAACATCTTGAAGTTGTCGCCGACGAGCCGGACGGTCCCCGGGCGCATCACGCGCTTGACCAGCCGGGCGGCCTCGGTCCTTCCCGGCGCCGGGCTGGCACGACGCATTCCGGCCGTCGACGCGGTGCTCACCTGGTGATGTCGCCGTCCGGCACGTCTTGGACGGTGACCTTCCTGCCCTGTCGGCCCAAGAGCTTGGCCACCACGTCACCGATCCCCTTCCCGTCGCCCGTCGGCTCGGGAGCCGCCCCGTCGGTGTACCGCTCGATGGCCTTCTCGAAGTACGAGGGGTTCCAGGCCCCGACGGCCCCGCTGACATCGACGGCCTTCACCGGCCGGTCACCGACGGCACGCTTGACGGCCGGAAGGACCTCGTCCGAGCTGTACTTCCCCGGGACCTGGAACAGGCTCGCATGGCCGCCGACCTTGCCGCCGTCCCGCAGGTAGACGGTGACGACCAGACAACTGGTCACCGACGGATAGGTGATCGTCCCCTGCGGACCCACCTCGCCGACCTCACCCTCCGCGATCGAGACGCCGGTGGCGGCCGGCGCCCGCCGCACGGTCCCGGGCGCACCGGCCCGCCAGACCCCGGCCGCCGGGCCGGACGCCCGATCCTCCAGGTCCAACGCAGTGCCGAACTCGGTGACGTCCTTGGCCTCGGCGGCCTTACCGAGCGCGGCGTTGACGGAGTTGACCGTCTCGGTGGAGGCCGGGCCGTGCGCCGGCTCGCCGGACCTCGGCCAACCGGCCGCCGCTCCATCGCCCCCGCCCACCGAACAGGCCGCCAACACCAACGCCGAGCCGACGACCAGACCGGCCTTCCCCGCGAACCGCCCGGACACCACGAACTTCATAACACCACACCCCAGGCAACCGGTCTGCGCACACCCGCGCACTCGCGCGGCGACACATGGTCCCGAGCACGAACGATCTCGTCAACCCAATACCCGACGGCCACCCGGAAGGGGCGCTCTCTGGGGGGCGAGCTCCCGCCCGCCGTCCGACGGGACCCCGCCGGGTGGTGTTCCGTCAGCTGGCCCGCCGTGACGAAAGGCGCTCGGCCACCACGACGTCCCGCACCCTGCTGCTCCCCGGCCGCGGTCCCGTTCCACCCGGGTGTTCGCCGCACCCCTGCCGTGTCCCGGGCGCCGGCCTGCCATAGCCCGGCCGCCGCCACTCGCTCGCCGTCGCTGTCGCCCACGTTTCGCAGACCTGCTCCCAGACGGTGAGGATCTGCTGGCGCTGATCGGCGGCGAAGGTGTCGGCGGCGGGCTCGAGAAGGGTGTGGAGTTCGTGGTTTCGCGCGATCGGTGAGCGTGCCCGGATCCGTGCGAAGTCGAGCCACCGCGGCCGGTCCTCGCTCAGCGCGCATTCCACGGCGCGCGCTTCGGCGTTGGCGGCCACAATCCGCATGCAGGCTTCCCAGAGCGCCCCTGTCACCGGGTCCGGGGAGAGGGGCAGTTGGAGCACAGCGAGACCAGAGCGTCTTCGTCCGGACACGCTGCCAGGACGTTGCGGTCCGCCTTCGGCCAGCCGCCGGCCCGGCTGAGGCCGAGCTGCTCCGCGTCAGCCGGGTGGTCGCTCCCCGGAAGACCTCGTCCAGGTGCCACTTGTCGCCCGCCTTCGGGCGTCTGCGGAGCAGGGCGGCGGCGTAGGCGGGGCCGAACCGGCGCGTCCACTGGTGGACCGTCTCGCAGGACACCACGACACCGCGCTCGAGCATCAGCTCCTCGACGTCGCGCAAGCTCAGATTGAACCGGTGGTACAGCCACACGCAGTGGGAGATGACCTCCGGCGGGAAGCGGAAACCCCGGTACGACGGCGCCGCCTCGGTCCCCACCGCGATCCTTTCCCGGTGATCAACAAACCCGGCGATCATCACAGCCCGCCACTCAACCTGACAACACCCCGTACACCTCCCCTACCAGGTCGCCGGCTACCAACCGGTCCTGTTCACCCTCGACTCCCCGGCCGCCGCGCCGGAACGGCCGAGGCCGCTTCCGCCGACGGGAAACGGCCGACGTGGGCAAAAGGTTCAGCCGGCAACCGGACAACTCCCTTACGGCCAAGGAGAGATGCCTTTCACGGCACGATCGGTCCGCATGCGGACCTCTCACGGGAGCAAATGTTGATCAAGTGTCAGTCGCTGCGTAAGGATGGGGATCGAAGCCCGGCGCGACCGACCGCCGGCCTTCCGCCACGGCCCGGCCGCCCCCTGCCCACCCCGTCCCGCCAGAGGTATCCATGAACAAGACCACAACCGCGCTCGCCACCCTCGCCCTGCTCGCCAGCGCCGCACTGACCGCCACCCCCGCGCAGGCCGCCGACCTCCCCCAGGTCTGCACCAGCAAGCACGGCTTCGACAACGGCAGCTTCTACTGCGGCGGCGCCTACGGCGACGGCGAGAGCCTTTGGCCGCTGCGCACCGGCGACTGGGTGGACTTCGTGATCGGCCTCGACCACGCCGTCTGGTTCCGCACCACCACCAGCAACTGGAACTCGCTGGGCGGCTACTTCACCGGCAAGGTGACGTTCAGCAAGAAGCTCGACGACCTCAACTTCACCATCAACGCCCTCGGTTCCGACGGCGTGACGACATGGTCCCGCGACCGCACCCACAAGGGGTTCGTCACCGCGTGGTACGTCAAGGGCTGAGGCCCCTCCGGCCGGTCGAGCCCCGAGCCCCGGCCGGTCGAGCCCCGAGCCCCGGCCGCTCGACCGGCCCCCGGCCCCCGCAACGGCGGCCGACGACAGTCCGTAGTCCGTCGAGCCGCCTGTAGGGCATCGGCGGCATCGGCCGGTGCCACCTCTGGAAGCTGTTCGGACATGCGGACGAGGCTGCCGGCACAACCTGTCACCGAAGCCCCTGACGAGCAGACGTGTCACACCGCACGGGGCGCTGTCCGGATCGGCAAGGAGCTCGGTCAGGGCCGCCGGGTCGGTGAGGTGGTCGATGCGGACGATCCGCCCGAAGCCGGTGCCGGGGTCGCGATGATGGTCCGCGTAGGGTATCTCCCGGGCGCGAATGTAGTCGCCGAGCAGCAGCGCGGTGATCAGCTTGGCGAAGGACGAAGCCGAGCGGGCCGGGCCAGGCTGAGTGCCTACGTTCCGGTGGTGCCGGATCGCCGTGCGCATGGACGCTGCGCCGAAGTACGGCTGGTCGGCGGGGATCCGACCTCGCCACCACGACTGTCGCCGGTCGTGCTCTCGGCGGCCAGCGGGCGCGTCGATGGCGAGATGGTCGCCGACACGGAGTAGCACCGGCCCGGGAAAGCCGTGAAGGAAGACTGCGGTCACGCTGGCACGGGCCGCGCCGAAGGTGTCCCTGGCGAGGACGATTCCGGGGGCCGACAGAGAGAGCCCCGAGTTCCTCGCAGAGGACGAGGTTCTCCCGGCGTGCGGAGTTCTGCCGACGGCGCGGGGCGCGCTGTGCAGGCGCGGCAGACGGGAGGCCGCGGGCTGGAGTGGTGGGCGGCGGGCTCACACGGCGCGCGGCGGCCGCGGACGCGGGGTCACCGCCTGGGCGAGCGGACGGTGTCGTACCGGCCGGACGGGCGGCCAGCGGTGCTGCCCCGAACGACCGCCAGCCGACGACGACCGCGAGCCGGGCCTGGACGACGACCAGCGGTTGGCCCGGATCGGGCCGGTGGACGGCGGCGCGCTGACGCCGTCGCGCCCGGGCTCCCCTCACATGCTGCCGCTGGGGCTACTCGCCGTCCTGCTGCGCCTGACGCGCGCCCGCCGCTACCGGCACCTGTTCCTCGCGCTCCCACCGGGCATGGCGGCCGACCTGGTCGCCCTGGATGTCGCGCACGGCCACGTCTGCGGGCAGTCGCTCGCCGACCACCTACGGATCGACACCGTAGCCGCCACTGTGAACCTCTCCCGTCTGGAGGACGACCTCGGTTGCGGCGAACGGCTCCTGGACCACGGACTCGCCATCGGCCCCGACGACCGGCGAACCGTCGCCGAGACCGCCGCCCAGCACCTCGAAAGCGCCGACGTGGTGGTCACCTCGAACGCGAACGACCCGGATCCCGCCACCTCCGCGCGCGCCGTCGCGCTGATGCACCACCTCTGCGCCGGCCGCGCCATCCGAGGTCGCGGCCACCTGTGGCCGGCCAACCGGCCCCACTCCATCTACCGGTGGGACTCCGCCGGCGAGCACCTCGCCATCCGAGCCGCCGGATCCTGGCTTCCTGAGCACGACAGCAAGGCCTGGCAGGCCGCCTCGGCGCAGCGTCGCACCCTCGCGTCGCTACTCTGGGACCCCTACGACGGCGAGCGCCGCTGCGAGTCGACGTTCACCGGCATCGACGTCGATCTCCCCGGACTGCACCGGCACGCTCCCGCGCAGTCGGTCACATCGACGGGGCAGGCCGCTCCCGTGGCGGCGCTCGCCCTGGCCGTCGGCGCTGCGGCTCCCGACTTCGCGCTGCTGCCGCACCCCGTGGCGAGCAGGGCAATCGCGGCAGTCACGCCGCACAACACGCGAGCGCATGAGACTCTCCCGGTGACCCGAACCACCTGGGGCCGCCACTGCGAGCCCGCCCAGGCAGTCGGACGGAGCGCCATGCGAGTTCCCGCGTTCCACCAAGATTCTCGGAGCAGCGCCGGGCCGCCCAGCCCGCCCGACCTGTCCACTGCTGACCTGATAACTCCCTTGTGCTTCAAGGAGTTTGACAGATCCTCACCACTGGGCATCGAAGAAGCGACAGTTCACGCTCACGACAGCGGCAACCCGAGGTGGCACACATGTACGGCACCAGCACGCAACCGATCGCGACCTTCTGCGGCAACTGCAACTGCGGCTGTCCGCAGCTGTTCCTGGACCCGGCAGCGCCCGAGGACCGGCGGGTACGGATCACCGACGACTTCGGCCAGCAGGTACAGATGAGCGAGGAGCAGTTCCGCGACCTCGTCGCCCAGGCCAAGAGCGGCACATTGGACACGCTGGCCGCCACGGCTGCCTGACACCGCCTGTCGGCGCGGCCCGAGGTCCTGCTCGAATCGGGCCGGCCGGCCTTCTGCTCGTCGATCCAGAGCGTGGTCCGCCGAGGACATCCGCGTGACGATCGGCGCACAGTCGCGTCGCCGGGTCCGCAGCGTGCTGCGCGACCTGGTCACCCAGGGCCTGCTGGAAGAGGTCCAGCGCAAGGCCCGTCACGTCCTGTTCCGCATCCCGCCGGCAACCCCGCCCACACGCTGACACCAGGTCACTCCCCTCGACGGGTTTGGCGCAACGCTGCGGCAGCGCGAGACCCGCGCCGGCCGCCGCCCGTCCGAGGCCATCGAAGCCCTCATCGGCCAGACCGGCAGCCCGGGGCCGGTACCCGGCACCCCGCCCAGGTACGTGGCCGCTGACCCCCTGCTGGCCGTGTGCTGCCAGGCGGCCTCACAGGTGGATGGGCAGGTGACGGGGTCCGCGGAGCATGGCGTTCTGCCGGTAGGGGGGCGGGTCCTGGACCAGGCGTGCTGTGCCGAGGTGGGGAATCAGCGCGCCGAGCGCGGCCTGGGCTTCGATGCGGGCGAGTGGTGCGCCGTAGCACAGGTGGATACCGCTGCCGAAGCCGAGGTGCTGGTTGTCCGGGCGGGTGGGGTCGAACCGGTCGGGCTCGTGGAACCGCTTGGGGTCGCGGTTGCCCGAAGCCAGCGCGAGCACGACGGAGGTGCCTTCGGGGATGGTGGTGCCGGCGACGTCGATGTCGGCGAGGGGGATGCGCTCACGCATGTGGACCGGGGGTTCGTAGCGCAGCAGTTCCTCCACCGCTCGCGGCAGCAGGTCCGGTTCGCGACGCAGCTGGTCCAGATGCTCGGGCTGACGCAGTAGGGTGAGCACCCCGTTGGTGATCAGATTCACCGTGGTCTCGTGTCCCGCGATGAGCAACAGCACGGCGGTTTCCGCGAGTTCCTCCTGGGTGAGCCGCCGGGCCGGATCCGGCTCGTTGGCGAAGGCGGAGAGCAGGTCGTCGCTCGGCTTGCCACGGCGCTTCTCGGCGAGGTCCACCAGGTACCGGCCCATCTCGCTCCGCGCCTGGTCGCCCGCCTCGTCCCGCTCGGTGGAATCCTCCTCGGGCCTGACGTCGGCGGACGCGACGATCGCGTCGGACCATTCCCGGAAGAGCGGTTCGTCCTCGCGCGGCACGCCGAGCAGGCGGCAGATCACCGTGACGGGCAGCGGGTAGGCGAAGTCGTCGACGATGTCGATCTGGCGGCCCGCCTGGAATGGCTCCATCAGTTCCTCGGTGAGCTGGTCGATCTCGCCGCGCATGGCATCGACCCGGCCGGGGCTGTGCGGGGGGCCGAACGGTCGCATGGCCAGGGTGCGCAGTCGGTGGTGCTCCGGGTCGTCGAGCCGCAGGAACGGCGGCTTGTGTGTTGTCTCGCCGCGGATGCGGGGATCGACACTCATCCGTGGATCGTGGAGCAGGGCGGCGATCTCGTGGTAGGTGCCGACCAGGTAGCTGCCGGCTGCCTGCCGTACCACGGGACCGGCCTCGCGGAGTTCCGCGTACAGCGGGTAGGGGTTGGGGCGGTTCGCGTAGTCGGTGATCCGTGCCAGCAAGGTGTCGGAGTCCATGGTGGCTCCTCGTCGTCGGGCGGGACGTGGGTCAGCCGCGGGGCTGCACCACGGTCAGTCGGCGGTCGGGCAGGTATCCGGTGAGCGCCACGGTGGGGCCGTGGGACAGCCCCTTCGGATCCGGCACGTCGGACGGAACCGGGATGTCGGCCGCGATCGCGCGGTCCGCCGCGCCGGGCGGGGGCGGGAACGGAGCAGCGGTCTCGATCAGGTGCCGGTAGTAATCGAGCGACTTGGCCATGTCGACGGTGACCGCGGCGGTGACCCGCCCCTGGTAGCCGTAGACCATCGCCAGACGGCGCGCCTCCAAGGAGCCCTGGGCGATGACCACGTGGTCGGAGAAGGTGGGCACGCCCACCGACTTGATGTTGAGCCCGAACTGGGTCGACCAGAACGTCGGGAGGGCGAGGTGCGGGCGCCGCAGGGGCCCCGGGTTGACCATGTTGTGGGCCGCGACCTCGGCCTGCTCGACCGCGTTTCCCCAGTGCTCGAGGGAGAGCATCTGGTAACCGAACAGCGGGTGGGGGAAGCGGGAGACGTCGCCGGCGACGAAGATGTCATCGGTGACGATTCCGTACATGTTGAAGGCGCGGCACCCGGCGTCGCAGGCGATTCCGCGCGGGCCCGCCGCCAGCCCGGAGTCCGCCAGCCACTCGACGTTGCGGACCGCGCCCAACGCCACGACGCACACGTCCGCCTCGACGCGGCTGCCGTCGGACAGCTCCGCGCCGCTGAAGCGGCCGCTGCCGTCCCCGCGCAAGGTGGTGACCGTCACTCCGGTGCGCAGGTCCACGCCGTGGTTGCGCTGCATGACGGCCGCGAGTTTCGACAGGGTGCCGCCGAGCGCGCCCACCAGGGGTGCGGGACCGCGTTCGGCGACGGTGACGTCCAGTCCGCGTTCCCGGCAGGCCGAGGCGATCTCCGAGCCGGTGAAGCCGCCGCCGATCACCAGCACGCGCCGTGGCCCCGCGGCCAGCCGCTCGGCCAAGCCGCCGGCGTCCTCACGGGTGCGCAGGGTGAACACCCCGTCCAGGGCGGCCTCCTCCGCCTTGGGCCAGGGGCGCGCCCGGGTCCCGGTGGTAATCAGCACCCGGTCGTACGGCACCGACTCGCCGTCGGCCAGCAGCACCCGCTTCCCGAGGGGGTCCAGGCCGGTGGCGCGTACGCCCAGCCGCCACTCGGCGTCCGGATCCCGGCGCATCGGCAGCCCGGTGGAGTCCGCCGCCACCAGGCCGAGCAGCACCTGCTTGGACAGCGGAGGCCGGTCGTAGGGCGGATGGGGCTCGTCGCCGACCACGGTCAGTGAGCCGGTGAAGCCCTCCTCGCGCAGCGCCTCCGCAGCCCTCAACCCGGCCAGCGACGCGCCGATGATGACGATGCGGCCGTCCCGAAGGTCACCGGCCATCGACGCTCACCTCCTCACCGAGGAGGATGGCCTGGACCGGGCACGCCGCCGCGGCCTGGCGCACGCGCTCGGCCTGGTCGTCCGGGACGGCCGGGGCGTACAGCAGTCCCTCCTCGCCGTGCAGCTGGAACACCTTCGGTGCGAGGAACACGCACTGTGCGTAGCCCTGGCAGTGCGTGAGGTCCACAACGGTTCGCATCCCCACCACTCCCTCTGTCGCCGCTCCCTGTCTTCCAGCATGGGACGAGAACCGGACCCTCGCACGGCGACTGCTCGGGGAACGCCGCGGGTGGCCTTCTCCGCATCGATGAAGAGACACATAGTGCCTACTTCACGATCTCCTTCGCGAAGAAGGCCGCGGTGCGCTCAGATCTCGTTCGCCTTCTTGACCTCGGCAAGCTCGCGGCGGACGCGGCGCAACTCCTCGCGCTCATCACTGGTCAAGGCACCCGTCGGCCCCTCGCCCCGGTCGGTCTTCGCCTGCTTGACCCAGCCGCGCAGGCCCTCCGGGCTGCCCCCCGGTTCCCGGGCGATCTCGGTCACGTTCCGATGCGGCGAGGATCGGACGAGTGCGATCGCGTCCCGCTTGAACTCCGCCGTGTACCGCTTGCTCATGTTGCTCTTGCCACTCACTACCTGAGCTGCTTCCTCCGGGGCCATCCGTCCCAGTATCAGGCTGTCCAGTTCGGCGGGGGAACTTCAGTTGCAGCTTCCGCAGAACCGCGCCACCGGCTCCTGCACGGACTCGGACACGGGAACCTCCGCTTGTTGATAGTGGGCACCGGGCACGGCGCTGCTCCTCAGGGGTGCACCCGTTCGCTCGGCCATGCTCACCCATTGCGTTGCTCCGGTGGCCGAAAGTGTCGGGTCGCGTTCCCTGCACCTTCCCGCTAGCGTCTTCGATGAACTCAGGGCTCCCGGACCGACTGTCCGACGCGGGTTCCTGCTCTCCCCCTCAACGGAGTCTGAGCCGTTGGATCAGTGGGCGCCGCGCAGGAAGCCACGACCGGTCCGTGCGGACGTCAGAACTTTCCGGAAGGGATCGCGTCATGCGTGCGCTGCGTTTCGCTCGCTTCAGATCATCCGGCGACGTCCTGGAGATCGTCGACATCCCCGCCCCCGACACCGGGGACGACGAGGCCCTGGTCGCGATCAAGGCGGCGTCGGTGAACCCGTCGGATGTGAAGAACCACGACGCCGCCCTGGACACGATGGCCCGCGAGGAACTCGGGCTGGACCCGGACAACTCGGCTCGCCGTGGTCGGCGGCCCTCTCCAGCCTCGCCTCCTTCGCCACCGGGGCCGTCATGGTCGTCCTGCCCTACCTGTTCGCCTCCGGTACAGCCGAACTGGCCGCCGTTGTCGCCCTGGCCGCCGGCGCGCTGTTCACCGTCGACTCCGTCATCGGCATGCTCAACGGCCGCGCGCCGCTACGCTCGGGCGCCCGACAGCTCCTCGTGGGCCTGGGTGCCGCCGCGGCCGTCTTCGGCATCGGACACACGATCGGATCAGGGGCCAAGTGACCAGGTTCATCCAGCACTCTCCTGACGAGGGAAGAACGGCACGGATCTCCTCACCCACCCGGAAACACAGGGAACGAACACTTTCGTACGGAGACTGACCATGCGTACCACCACACTGGGAATGACCGGACTTGAGGTCTCGCGCATCGCCTTCGGCACCTGGCAGTTGGGCGGCGACTGGGGCGGCTTCGCCGAGGACGAGGCCAGGGCCGCCATCCGCCGGGCGCTCGACCTCGGGGTCAACTTCTTCGACACCGCCCAGGCCTACGGTTTCGGCGCGTCGGAGCGGCTCCTGGGCGAGTCCCTGCGCGGCGAACTGCGCAGCCGGCGCGACGAGCTGGTGATCGCCACCAAGGGCGGCCTGCGCGAGACCGACACCGGCATCGCCCGCGACGCCAGCCCCCAGGCGCTGCGCGAGGGCGTGGACGCCAGCCTGACCGCGCTCGGCATCGACCACATCGACCTCTACCAGGTCCACTGGCCCGACCCGAAGGTGCCGTTCGCCGAAACCGCAGGCGCACTGAAACAACTGATCGAGGCCGGCAAGATCCGCCACGTCGGTGTGTCCAACTACAACGTCGAGCAGATCGCCGAGTTCTCCCGGACCCTGCCGGTGGAGACACTGCAACCGCCGTACCACCTCTTCCGCCGCGAGATCGAGGACGCGGTCCTGCCCTACACCCGGCAGCACGACATCGGTGTACTGGTCTACGGCCCGCTCGCGCACGGCCTGCTCACCGGCACCCTCAGCAAAGACACCGCCTTCCCCGCCGACGACTGGCGCGCCAAGAGCAGCGTCTTCCGCGGCGAGGACTACCGTCGCAACCTCTCCGTCGTCCGTGCGCTCCAGGAGTTCGCCGCCTTGCGCGACATGACGGTCAGCCAGCTTGCCATCGCATGGACCCTGGCCCGTCCCGGAGTGCACGTGGCCATTGTCGGCACCCGGCGCGCCCACCACGTCGACGACAGTCTCGCGGCGGCGGACATCACGCTAGACGAGGCCGACCTGAAGGCCATCGACTCCATCACGGCCGCGGCCACCCCGGTCGCCGGCCCGTCCCCGGAGAGTGTGTGATGACCGAGCAAGCCAAGACCGACGGGACAAAAGTCGCCGTCCTCGGCATCGGCGTCATGGGAGCCCCCATCGCGCGGAACCTTCTGCGCGCCAGCTTCGACGTGACGGTGTGGAACCGGACCAAGGAGAAGGCCGAAGCACTCGCCGCCCAGGGCGCGTACGTCGCGTCCTCTCCGGCCGAGGCGGCTTCGGACGTCGAGTTCCTGATCACCATGCTCACCGACGGCGCCGCGGTGGAAGCCGCGATGACAGGCCCCGAAGGCGCCCTGACCGCGCTGCCCCCGGACGCGGTGTGGATCCAGATGAGCACGGTCGGCGTCGCAGCAACCCAACGCCTGGCCAAGCTCGCCGTCCAGCGCGTCGGCTTCGTGGACGCTCCCGTCTCCGGCAGTTCGGAACCCGCCGAGCGAGGGGAACTGCTCATCCTCGCCTCCGGGAGCCCGGCACTGCGACCGCGTGTGCGACCACTGTTCGACGCCCTCGGCCACCGGGCCCTGTGGCTGAACCGTCTCGGCGACGGCAACCGGTTCAAGCTCGTACTCAACAACTGGCTGGCCGTTCTGACGGAAGGAATGGCCGAAACGATCGGTCTCGCCGAGTCCCTGGGCCTGGACCCCGACCTCCTCCTCGACACACTCGCCGAGAGCCCGCTGGGTTCCGCCTACGCGATAGCCAAGGGCCACGCCATGGTCCAGCGCGACTTCACCCCCGGCTTCCCGCTGCACCACGCGGGCAAGGACGCCGCCCTCGCGCTCGATGCCGCCCACGGCCACGGGATCGATCTACCGCTCACCGAGGCACTGTCGAAGCGCTGGGATAAAGCAATCGTCCTGGGCCACGCGAACGACGACGTGGCCGCGGCCATCACCACAGCCCGATAGCGGCCCAGGTGCGTCGAGCTCCTGACGGTCTGCGGGAGATTGTCAGTTGCGGATCGTCGCGTGGTATCAGTGAAGAGATGACCTGTAGCCCAACCGGACCGTATCTCGCGGGGTGGGGTGGGGGTGGGCCGTGATGAGCAGAGCGAACCCACGGGCTATTGCACATATAGCGAAACGCTGCACTACTGATCGGCGACACCCGATCCGAACGTCATCCCCTTACCCGCTGCCCGGGTCGCGCGCCGGCAAGCCGTCGCCGGGCTCATCAACGAATACCACCGAACAGGCTGACCGCCCGCCAAACCCCAGGTCGGCGCGTCGTTGGGCCACGGCACGCCCCAGTCCGCCGCTTCCCCCTACCACGATCGAAGTGGTCACGTCAGCGGTCCCTTCGGATCGACGGGCGGCCGGGGACTGATTCCATGGGACCACGACGACGTGGCGGTGACTCGATGCGATCCGTCCAGGATGCGTCCCGCCGGAGGACGGGAGAGGATCGGACCATGACGATACGGCTGGGTCTCGGGTTGCCACAGACCAAGCAGTACGACCTGGCGCGTGACCCCGCGCGGGTGGCGCGGGCAGCCGAGCAGATCGGTTACGAGAGCCTCTGGGTATTCGAACGACTACTCGTCCCAGAGCATCCGCGCCAGGGGCTGTACGGCATCCCCGGACGCGCGTGGCCGGACGCCTACCGCTCGGTGGCCCATCCACTGGTAGTCCTCTCGCTCGCCGCCGCGGCGACCGAACGGGCACGACTGGGAAGCAGCGTCCTGATCGCGCCATTGCACGTGCCGCTCCAACTCGCCCGCGCCCTGGCGACTTTGGATGCGGCGAGCGGTGGCCGGGTGGTGGCCGGATTCGGGACGGGCTGGTCGCTGGACGAGTACGCGGCGGCGTCCATCGCCCCGTTCGAGGAGCGCGGCACGGTGCTGGACGAACTCCTCGATGTCTGCGCCGCGGTGTGGGGTCCAGACCCGGTGTCGTACCACGGCGCTCACACGGTGATCGACGAGGCGGAGGTCGGGCCGAAGCCCGCCCGCCCCATCCCCGTTTACCTGGCGGCGTCCAGCAGGAAGGCACTCGACCGACTGGCCCGACGCGCCGACGGCTGGATGCCGACGGGCGTCCCACCTGCTGACCTGGCGCCGCAGTTGCGGAGACTGAAGGAACTGGCCGCCTCGCACGGCCGCGACTCGGACGCACTGACCATGTGCGTCAGGGCCAACACGCACCTCACCGACACACCGGTCGGGGACGCGGAGCGCCAGCCGTTCACAGGAACGATCGAGCAGATCGTGGCAGACGTGGCCGCGTACTCCGCCGTGGGGGCCGAGGAGGTCCTGCTCGACCTCCAGTGGAACGTCGGCGACGCCGACGAACTCATCGACCTGGCAGCCCGGATCCACGCAGCGGTACGCGACGCCAACCTCTGACCGAGGCGTGTGGCCGAAGTGCTCCTCAACGGCCTGTCGCTGTCGAGCTGAATGGGTCGCGCCGTCGGCTCTCCTGCCGCCCGCCCGTCCGAACGGACCATCTCGGGCGACCGATCGGGACAGCTCCTGGGCCATCCGAGTGGACCAGTCCGGCCGCGCCCGCACCGCCCATAACTAACCGCATAAGATCCGTCATCGGCCGCATGTCCGCTGGAAGGGACCACTGCCTCGTGACCACCTCGATCATCGTCGGAGGAAGCGGCGCCCTGGGGCGCGTTCTGGCGCAGCGATTCGCCGACCGCGGCGACACCGTCGTCATCACCAGCCGAACCAGGGAGCGTGCTGACGCCGCGGCCGCCGAAATTGCCGACACGGTCCGGGGCTTGGCCCTTGATCTGTCGCGGCCGGAGACCATCGCGGAAGCGCTCGTCGACGTACGGGAAGTCGACAACCTGGTGCTAGCCGGCGTCCCGGCGGGTTTCAACACCCTCGCGCAGTTCGACATCGCGAAGGCCGTCGAAGCAGTGACCACCAAGCTGGTGGGGTACACCGAGACCGTGCGAGTCCTGCGTGACCGGTTCACCCGCGACGCGTCGGTCGTACTCTTCGGCGGCCTGGCCAAAGAACGTCCCTACCCCGGCTCCACCATCGTGACCGCCATCAATTCGGGTGTCACCGGACTGGTGAAGACCCTCGCAGTGGAGATCGCACCCCATCGCGTCAACGCGATCCACCCAGGCGTGGTGGGCGACAGTCCGAGGTGGCGTGACGTGCCCGACCACCCCCACGTACCGCGTACCCCAATCGGTCGTCTCGTGACGATGGCGGAGGTCGCCGACGCCGCCGACTTCCTCCTACGCAACACCGGCGTCAATGCCGAGGATCTCTTCATCGACGGCGGACTGCGCGCCACCTGACACGACCGCCGCTTCCGGTCCTGCCCAGCCGCATCGCAGCCGACGGGTGCCAACCCGGTTACCGCTCGCCGTGCGACACCGCCTGCCGGGCGCTCGGCCGCGCAGGGCTCCCCTCCGGCCCCAAGAACGCAGGCCAGCCAATACCGCACCCGGACCACTCGCGCTCACTCACCGTGAAACCACCGGCTGTAGTACTCGCCTAGGCGTGTTGCCAAAGTGGATCAAGGTCGTGGGTTATCGCGTGCTGCGGAGCCGGAGGGACTGGCATACTCCGCGCCGTGACGACTGACCGCAGCCCCAGCCTGATTCCGACCACCGGCGAGCGCGACGCCGAACTCAACGACCGATTGACCGAGGAACCGGTCGCCTTCAACACGGCCGCCACCGGCACGTCCGATCGCGGCACATTCTCGGTCAAGGTCACCAATGAGTACGTTTCAACCTGAAGTTGCAGGTCACGGGTCTGGTGTGGGGCTGGGTTGGGATGCTCGGGCCGGTCGGAGGCGTGATCGGCAGCAGGTGATCGTTTGCCGTGTGGCCGGTGCGCCGGAATCGCCCTGCCGAACCGGATCCGCCTGGCGCATCGAGCACGACTACCGCGAGATGAAGCACGGCCTGGGCCTGGACCACTTCGAGGGCCGCACCTGGCGCGGCTGGCACCACCACGTCACCCTCGTCACCGCCGCCCACGCCTTCCTCACCCTGAGGCGCCTCGACCCAAAAGTCGAGGCGCCGGCCTGACCTTCTACCGAGTCCTCGACGCCGTCCAGGACCTGATACGGGCCTGGACCGGCGAATGCCCCACCTGCCACCGCGACTTACCCACCCCACGACGGCCCGGCCGTCCCCAACCACGCCAGACCTAACGAAGTACTACTAGGCGTTTCATCCCCGGTTTTGAGGGTCAGGTTCCGCGCCAGGCGGGGGTGGAACCTGACCCTCAGAGGGTGGTAAATGACCTGATGTCCGGTTCGGTGTCGCCTGATCGTGTGACTGTGGGGACTCCCGGCCGGTCGACGGGTTTGGCGGTGCTGGAGTGGCAGGGCGAGCGACCGCAAGCCCTACAAGAGTGACTTAGAGCCCGCGCAGATAGGCGGGGCGGGGTCCCCGGGTAGCGAGGCGGGCACAGGTCCCCGCGATCATGGAGTTGCGACGCTCTGTGATCACTGGGGGGGGACCTGTGCCCGTGCTTCCATCATGGCTGACCGACCCGCTCTGGGACCAATTCGCTGCCCTGCTGCCCGAGCGCCCGGCGGTCGATCCGTTCCACCCGCTGGGTTGCCACCGGCCCCGCATCAGCGACCGGATCGTGTTCGACAAGCTACTGCAGCTGCTGCGGTTCGGCTGCTCCTACCAGGCGATCGCCGACACGACCTGCTCGGCGACGCTGGACCTGCTGGCCGACCTCGGGCCGCTGCCCGACGACATCACCGTGCACCTGGACGCCGGCTACGACTCGGACAAGACCCGCACCGAACTCACCGCCCGCAACCTGCACGGCCGTATCGCGCACAAGGGCGAGAAAGCACCGATCCAGGCCAGTAAGCGGTGGCATGTCGAGCGCACGCACGCCTGGCAGAACGCCTTCTACCGCCTCGCCCGCTGCTACGAGCGCCGCGCAACCGTCATCAACGCCTTCTTCGACTTCGCAGACACGATCATCACCGTCCGTAACCTGATCCGCCGAGCCTGGACCACCCACCGCTGGGGCACCCGGCCCCGACGCCGACCATAAGCAGCCGCCTACCCGAACGACCCATGACGAGGTATTCCCGCGTGGGTACGGGCGACCCGCACTGTCGCGGACCGCGAGTGACGGTTCGAACGCTCTCCTACCTTCGCCGGTACGCCTCGATGAGGAAGCGCTGCGAGTGAGCCACGAACGGACCATGGCGCTCGATGAAGGAGTGGAGTTCCGCCAGGCGGTCGCGGTAGGCGTCCACCGTGAAACCGGGAACGATCCAGATCACCTTGCGCAGGAAGTGGACCACCGCCGCGATGTCGTGGAACTCCATTCGGAGAGCTTCCTGGCGCACGTCAACGACGTCCAAACCCACCGCCTCCGCGGCAGCCACCGCCGCGATCGGGCTGGTGCCCGCGTAAGTGGTGGCCGCCGGCACTGGGTGCGACCCCGGCGGCTGAGGCCCCATCATGAACTCGGTCAGTTCCCGCACCGAGCCGGAACCGACGTGTTGGGCCAGGTACACGCCGTCGGGGCGTAGCACCCGTCGCACCTCGTCCCAGCGGGTCACCACGGGGTGTCGGCTGACTACCAGGTCGAACGACTCCTTCGCGAACGGCAGGTCGGATGCGTCCTCGGCCTCGACGACGGTCGCGTCGAACTTCGCCAGGGTACGACGGGCGATCGCGATGTTCGGGGGCCAGGACTCCGTCACTGCTAGCACCGGCGGGGCGCCAGGGATCGAGGCCAGCACCTCGCCACCACCCGTCTGGATGTCGAGTCCGGCCGCAGCCTTCGCCATCCGCTCGGCGAGCAGCCTCGCATAGCCCCAGGATGGCCGCTGCTCGCTGGCGCGACCTGCGAACCAGGAGAAGTCCCACCCCTCGGTGGGGACGGCCTCTCCTTCCTCTACGAGCTCTTCGAACGTACGCATGGCGCCGAGGATGGCAGGCGGGAGCGGCGCACGCATCCGAGTTTCGACGGTTCACCATCCGGCGCGAGTCGCCTCGCGATTCCCATACGCCCCTCGGGCCACGACACCGCAGACACAGGTCCCTCGGCGATCACAGATCGTAGCAACTCCTTGATCGCGAAACCTGTGCCTGCCCCATCTGCCAGCGCGACCTGTCGGCCGCCTATCCGCGCGAGCTCTTATCCGACGAACGCTGGACGCTGATCGAGCCGGTGACCACTGCGTGGAAGACGAAGCACCCGTCCGTCAGCGGCCACCAGGGCGACTACGAGATGCGAGAGATCGCCAACACGACCTCAACAACGTCCGCATCAAACTGAAGCGCCTGACCGGGCGCGGAGTCCTGGCCGAGACCGAGCCGGGACTGTTCACCAGGCCGAGACCGTAACCGCCCGGCAAACCCACGACCAGCCCACTCACCCAAATCGCAACGACGAAACGGACACCAGCTCACGTACCGCCCTCTCAAAGCCGGGATGCTCTTGCCCGCCGAGGACGGAGGCCCGTGCGTCTGGATCGACCTCGGCGACCCGATCTCCTTCTTCAGCAGCTACATGCGCGATCCCGCCAGAGCGCGGCAGTTCGCTCTCGATCTGCGCGGCTTCGCCGACCGGGTCGATGGAATCGCCGCGGAGTTCTCCGCTCTCCTGAGGGGGAGCAGCTCGTGATCCCCCTCAGGAACCCCGTACTTCGCGGATCGTGGCAATCCACAAGCCCGCGACGGGTACCCCACTCGCCGAGTGGGGCTACCTCACACCGATCGAGATTCGCCAGCGGCACCGGCAAGGTCAAACCCTCGCGGCGTAGACGGACAGTGTCCAACTGCGGGGTGGAACTTCAGCCGTATGCCGCGGTCCAGTCGGTGAGCTGTAGGGCCGCATAGGTCGAGCCGTCTTCCAGGACCGAGGTACAGAAATGACGTATGCCGCCCAGGACCGCCCGCGCATCGGCTGGATCGGTACCGGCCGCATGGGCTTCCAGCTCGCCGCCCGGCTGCTGGACGCGGGGCACGACGTAGCCGTCTACAACAGGACCCGCGCCAGGGCCGAACCGCTGGCTGAACGGGGAGCCCGATCGTCGACCGGCCGGCCGGGGGCTTCGCCGCCATGTCCGGCCACCCACGTGACGTTGCATAGCATCGCAATTCCTGGCGATGGCGACGTTGTTCATTTTCCCCTAACCTTGGAAGCAAGCCAAGCGCGGACGGCCGTCGGAGCGGGAATTGTCCATCCTTTCTCAATCGCCGATCCAGAAGCAACTTCCCAGAGGAAGGATCTTCGGAAGTGGCAAATTCCTATGGCGTAAAGCCCTATGGTGAAAAGAAGACTGCCGTCGTCAAGGGGCGACGTATGGCCTATATTGAGGAGGGCTCGGGGGTTCCGATCGTTTTTCAGCACGGAAATCCGACATCCTCCTATCTGTGGCGCAATATCATGCCCCATCTTGAGGGGCTTGGGCGCCTCGTCGCGTGTGACCTGATCGGCATGGGCGACTCGGAGAAACTGAGCCCTTCCGGGCCGGAGCGTTACTCCTACGTGGAGCAGCGGGAATATCTCTTCGCCTTGCGGGAACAGTTGGGGATCGACCAGGATGTCGTGCTGGTGCTGCACGACTGGGGTTCCGCTCTCGGATTCGACTGGGCTAACCAGCATCGGGGCCGCGTAGCAGGAATTTCCTACATGGAATCAATCGTCACACCACTGGTGTGGGACGACTGGATAGTTCCCGCGCGACGTGAGGCCTTTGAGGGCCTGCGGTCGCCCGCAGGCGAGGCGATGGTGCTGGAGGACAACTTCTTTGTCGAGACGCACATGCCCAGAGGGATCCTGCGTACGCTGAGCTCTGAGGATATGGCGCGTTACATCGAGCCGTTCGCAACTCCTGGAGAGGACAGGCGTCCTACGCTCACTTGGCCCCGCGAGGTGCCGATCGACGGATACCCTCCGAACGTCGTAGACATTGTTCATGGCTACAGCAACTGGCTGGCGCAGTCAGACGTCCCCAAGCTCTTTATTAACGCGGAGCCGGGGGCGCTGCTCACCGGCCGACCCCGAGAATTCTGCCGAACTTGGAGCAACCAGACAGAAGTTACCGTGCCTGGGAAGCATTTTGTACAAGAGGACAGTCCTGACCAGATCGGCGAGGCCATCCGTCGGTTCGTTCAGGGCCTTCGACGACCGTAGCGCAAAAGTAGTCAGGGCACGCCTGGAGTCCTCAAGTTTTCATTCGCAGCGTCCCCTTGAACTTGTCGGGTGCGACCACGACCGGGCCGGCTGACGGTACTGCTCGGGACATGCCGTCACGTCTCACCGATGGTCCGCGTGGCTCAGGCCGCTTTGGGTCGGACCTACCGCGGCTCCGCCCTCGGCCGAGCGGCGTCGTTGAACTGCGCCACGCCCAGCGGCGAGTAGCGCTCCGCCACGGCCCGGCCGACTTCATCCGCCCCTTGACTGGGGGCATCAAATCTCATGCGGCGGAGGCGGCTCCGTCAACCTTCGCTGAGCTGAGATCGCCCAGGGCTCGATGAGACAGGCCACCGGCAGCCGCCCGCGGCGGTTCCCAGATTGGGAACGTGGGACCTGGCGGGGGATCTCCGGTCAATCTTGGTAGGTGAACTCGTTGGCCAGCGCCACGGCCTGGCGACGAGCTGGATTCGAGCAGCGTCCGGCTCGACCGGACCGCGGAGACGCTCGACGTTCCCGGCGTCGAGGCCTGCGGCCGCAACGACATCTTCGATGCGATGTGGTCCAAGTGGGTTTTCATCACCAGCAGCGCGGTCACCTCCACGATGCGTGCCCCGGTGGGCGATAAAGTCGCGGCGTCGGGCTATACGGCCTTCGGGGAGGTGGTCCTCACCGAGCGGCTGGCGTCGCCCGCGCGGCAGGCCATCCGATAGCGGAGGGCGATCTGGCGGCAACTCGGACCCGCCCTGACGGGGATCACCAACGACGTCCTGGATGTCGCGGGACCTTGCCGAAGGGCGCTATACAGAGGTGGACAGTCCGCCCTGTGACCTCTGCGGGCGCGCCCGCGTATTGCGCGCCGACACGCCGATGAGCGGGGTTCGCCGCACTTGTGCCGTGAGTCCACAACCGCCGCGTCCTGCAGGCAACCGCCGGACCGCGCCCACGCCACGCACCAGATGCCGAAAGACCGGACGTCCAAGGAGGCTGTCATGCCCTTTATCAACATGACCGTGCGAGAAGGCGCACTCACCACCGAGCAGCGCCACGAGGCCATGGCCCGCCTGACAGACGCGCTCATGTTCTGGGAAAAGGTGCCCGAGACGCCCGCGGCCCGCAAGATTATGAAGGGCTGGGTCTACGAGGTCGCCGCCGACGCCGACTACAACGGCGGCAGCCCGGATCACGAGAAACCGTTCTACTTCATCGAGGTGCGCATCCTGAGCGGACGCCTCGACGTATTGGACAAGCAGGGCGTCATCCGCGACTTCACCGAGATCATCATGCGGATCGAGAACAGCGAGCGCACTCCCGAGAACCTTCGTCGAGTCTGGGTGACGATCAACGAACTCGACCGCGACGACTGGGGCATCGGCGGCCACACCGACTGGCTACGCGATTACACCACCGCTCTGGAAGAAAACGGCTGAAACGGAGCCTGACGTTTTAACCTGCGGCGAGGCCTTCCAACGGCACCTACGTGGCCCTCCGCAAGCTGCACACCCGGGTCGCCGCCTACCGCCGGTACCTGAACGCCAACGCCTCCTCGCCCGAAGAATAAGAGCTGCTCGCGGCGAAGGTGGTGGGCCGCTGGCGCAGCGGGGCGCCCCTCATGCTCGCCCCCGAGCACGACGACCCCGCCCTCGCCGCCGATCCGCAGAAAGTCAACGACTTCACCTACCACCAGGAAGATCCGCGCGGCCTGCGCTGCCCCCCTCGGCTCCCACATCCGGCGTGTCAACCCCCGCGACTGCCTGACGGGCGAACTCGTCGACCCGAGCATCCACCGTGCCCTGCGCCGAACTCGACGACTGAGCGGGGGGCGAGTCGGGCCCGACCCGCGACACCAGGTACTGCCAACGGCGCTGCCCCCGGCCACGAGCGGCGCCCCCTGCCGAAGTCGAGCGGTCCTTACCATCGCGGCGGCCTGCGTCCACCCCTAGATGATCGACGCGATCGCGTGGGAGTTCCAGGCCGGCTTCGGTTTCAGCCGCCGGGGGCTCTGTTCGGGCCAGTTATGCAGAATCGTGGTTCCTGGACCGCCCGCTGGGACGATTCTGTTGGTGCTGCCCCGAGTGGCAGCACGGCCACGGGAGATGACACGCCCGGCCGAGATGCCGCTTGAAGAGTTCGCACGGGCGGAAGGGGCATCAATGCGGCGCGGAGCTCATGAGCTCCTGCTGAGGCGCCGGCGGGAGCCGGCGTCGAAGCCCTTAGGGCACCTGCGCCGGCTCCGACCAGCCGCGACGACTGACGAACGAGTCATACCGACGGTCACCGGCGACGTACGCCTGCCCCTGAACCCGCTGCGGGGCCCGCTTGAACCTCTGCCACCGCACTGACCCAGCACCTGCCAGCACCGAGCCTCAACTGCGCGTCTTCTGCCCGCATCGTGTGAAGCGCCGAAGTAGGGAGTCCTGACCGTGCCGTCCTTGCTGAACTACGCCATCCTCACCGATCCGACCTCGCTCTTGGCGTCGCAGCCCGGGGCACCGTCCGTGGGAACGGTGTACGTGATCGTCTCCAACACCCACCAGTCCGAGGTGCGGTGGGATTTCATCGATGTGGAGATACCGGTCGGCAGCGGTCCCAACGACCTGACGGGTAACCCCACGGCGATCAGCGCGAGCATCGAGAAGGACTACCAGGTCAACCGGGAGCCGGAGCCGACCTTCGACTGGGACGGTACGCTCGGCCGCTTCCGGGTGCATGACCCCTCCGGGGGGAGGCTGACCCTGCCTGAGGAGGAGTCGCTGGTCCTGAAACTGGAGAACATACCGGTTTCCGACATGGCGGGGCTGGTCCGCCTGAAGATCCACGAGCGCTCCGGCGGCGGCGACAACAACATCCCCATTCGGCGGGCGAACTTCACCACCACTCTCGGGCTGGTGAAGCAGGCTCCGAAGATCCCACGCAACTTCCGCCCGGAGAAGAACTCCCTGGTGGACGTGGACGCGAGCCAGAACGTCGTGCTGACGTGGGAGGGGCCGGACAACCTCGACTACTGGATCCGCGATCCGCAGGGGAACGAGGTGCTCGTCCAGCCGGCGGCCCAAGGGCCGCGGGTGACCCAGCAGCCCTACACCTGGTCACCCCCCTCCGCGCCGAGGCGAGGCACCACCTACACCCTCATCGCCGGGACGACCACCGCCGCACAGCAGCACCAGGGGTACTTCCTCACCACCACGGTCCACGCACTCGTCCCCGAGTTCGACAGCGGGACGCGCACTCCGTGGGTCGAGCAGGCGCCGACCAGGAGCCGTTTCACCTTCTCCGCGGCCGGGGTGGAGATCCACAACGGGACCGGCGCCCTGGGAACCGTCCTGGCCGACAGGGTCGATGTGGACCGCGTGAACGCCAGGACGGTGCACGGCAGCAACTCCAGCGACGGATGGATCGACTTCCCGCAATCAGGAGTGGAGGTCCATCAGGGCGGCTCGACGCAGCTGGGCACCCTCTCGGCCGACAAGGCCGAGGTGGATCGCGTGAACACCAGGTCAGTGCACGGCCGCAACCCCAGCGACGGATGGATCGACTTCCCGCAAGCCGGAGTGGACGTGCACAAGGAGGGGAAGCAGGACCGGGGGACCGTCTCGGCCGACAGGGCTGACGTGAACGGCGTGAAGACCGCATGGGTGCAGGGGCCGAGCGACAGCGACGGGTGGATCGAGTTCCCGCAGTCCGGGCTGAACGTGTTCCACGGCCAGGGAAGGGCCTGGGGAACCGTCTGGGCCGACAGGGCCGACCTGAACAGCGTGACCACACATTGGGCAGAGGGGCCGGACGGGAAGAAGAGCCGCATCGCCTTCACCGAAACGGGCGTGAAGATCACCGACCCCGAGAAGAAGAGGGGCACTGTGGTCGCCGGCGAGACCAACGTTCGCAGCGTGGTCACCCCCTGGGTGTCGGGGCCCCAGGCTGGAGCGGGATGGATCTCCTTCCCGAACGAGGGGGTGGACGTGCACCGGGACGGAGAGGTTTCCTTCGGAAGGATTCGATATGCCTCGTATAAGGAATCGCAAACGGTGAATGAACGCCCCGTGCACCGCAGGCTGCCCCCTTACGAGTGGCCGCCGCGGTCCGGGAACTAGTCGCGGGCGAGATGCGAGTTTGGCGGCTGTGGTCCTCCGACCGCTGGGTCGAATTGGCCATCGGTCAGGCCGATCCCGAGTGGCCTTTCCAGCTGCTCGCCGCTGTTGGTGAGGCTTCCTCCCTTTCGGAACGACTGCCGCACAACCGCCAACCCGCCTGCCCGAGTTCGGTCGCGACTGCGTTGCTCGGACAAGATCGGTCTCGGGGGTGGATCTCCGAAACCGGTGACAACAAGACCGGCCATGCACCGCAGGTGACAGCAAAGATGGCCGAACGGTGCCAACCAGCCTGTCCCGGCACGACCGAACGCGCAGGCCACGCTCTGCGTCCGGTGACAACTGGTGCCGCGTCAGACAACCTTCGCCCCGCGATGTGTACGTGGCCGGGGCGGCTCCTTCTGGAACCGCCCCGTCGCCGTTGCGCGGGTCAATCCTTCAAGCCCTCCACCAGGTCGATGTACTGCTGCTGCTGCGCCGCTTCCTGCGTCGAGCCCTTGAGCTCGTTCCAGGCATCCCACTTGGCCCGGCCCACGAAGTCGGTCATCCCCGGGCGCTCGCCCTGGACGTCCCCGCTGCTGCCCTGCTTGAACAGGGCGTACATCTTCAGCATCGTCATGTTGTCCGGACGCTCGGAGAGCGTCTTGGAATCGGCCTGCGCCTGCGCAAACTGAGCCTGAAGCGTCATCAGGATCTCCTTGACGAGGGCATGGACATGGCGTCCAGACTGTATCGGCCGAGATCCCAGTGATGGGTGGGTAACGTCGGAAGCGGCGTGTCCGTGGCGACATGCAGTCAGGACCAGTTCGGCCGCTCGCCGACGTTCCGAGAGGGCAAAGGTTGTCTGACGCGGCACTAGCGAGTCTCGGCACACCTGAGCGGCGCTATCGAGTCTGGGCGGTGGTCGCCGATCGGGGTTCAGATCTGGACGAGGCCGCCGTCGACGAAGAGTTCGGCCCCGGTGGTGAAGGAGCTCTGGTCCGAGGCGAGGAAGACGGCTGCGGCGGCGACTTCGTCGGCGCGTCCGATCCGGCCGAGCGGAACCATCGTCGCGAGGGCCTCCGCCAGTTGCTGTTCACCTTGTGCCGGGGTCCCCAGGCTGCGGATGCCGGGAGTCTCGATCGGGCCGGGGCTGATCGCGTTGACCCGGATGCCACGGCCCGCGAGCTCGGCGGCCCAGGTGCGGGCGAAGTTGCGGTCAGCGGCCTTGGTGGCGCTGTAGACGCTCATCGCCTCGACGCCCATCGACGCATTGGTGGAAGAGAGCACGATCACCGAGGCGCCGTCCGGCAGCAGGGGTAGTGCCTTCTGGACGGTGAAGAGCGTCCCCTTGACGTTGATGTCGAAAGTCTTGTCGTACTGCTCCTCGGTGATCTCGCCCAGTCGGGCGGGTTCGGCGACGCCGGCGTTGGCCACAACGACGTCCAGCCGTCCGCTGCGCTCCTTGATAGTCGCGAAGAGGCGGTCGAGATCATCGAGATTCGACGCATCGCTTTGAACGCCGGTGGCACGTTCGCCGACGGCTTCCACGGCCGCGTCCAGCTCGGTCTTGCGCCGGCCGGTGAGGTAGACGGTGGCGCCTTCGGCGGCGAACCGGCGGGCGATGGCCAGCCCGATACCGGTCGATCCACCAGTCACCAGGGTGACCTTCTCATCGAGCTGTCCCATGATGTCCACTTCCTTGAAGTAACCAATTTCATTACATCTGGGATCTTTCGTTACACCCTGGAGCGTCGAAGCCTGGGTTGGGTATTCCGCGTCCTATGTGCCCGACGACCCACGCTTCGTGTGCTCGGCGCACCGAATGCCGCGCTCCCTCCTCTTGGCCAGCGGCTTCAGTCACTGCTCAAACCGCAGAAGGCTGGCGCACCACCGCCGCGTCGGTTCTCGCCCCCTGACTGGCCCGGAGGAGTTCTGGATCGCCGGCCAGTGGACTACTGACGACAGCTGCGCCGAACCAGAGCACCCGAGACAGCACCCGGTATCCAAGCGCCCGGGACCAGAGCAACTGAGATTCCCGGCGCCGCCGCCTCCGACGCCCTGGCGACCGCGGCCTGGGCCCTGACCCACGGCCTGAGCCCGCGACCGCGACCGCCGCGCCGGCAACAAACTCCACAAGTAACTTGGCAAAGTTCCTTGTGGAGTTTTACGCTGAGGTCATGAACACGAACCCCAGGCCGCGGCAGTCCACTGCGACCGCGCAGCGCCTCAACGACGCGATCAAGCGGCTGCGCGCACGCCTGCGCGCGGAATCGGGGCAGCATGCGACCGGCCTGACCGTCACGCAGGTCGCCGTGCTGGCGAGCGTGGTGCGGGAAGGCCCTATCACCGCGGCCCGGCTCGCCGCGCTGGAGCACGTCAGCGGCCAGTCCATCGCGCAGAGCCTGGCGGTGCTCAAGGCCGCCGGACTGGTCCACAGCGAGCCCGATCCGCAGGACGGCCGCAAGAAGCTGATGAGCGCCGATCCCTCCGCGACCGAGCTGATCGAGAAGCTGCTCGCGGGCCGCGCGTCCTTCCTGGCGCGGGCCATCGACCAGGTCGTCGCGCCGGACGAGCGCAAGGACCTGGAGAAGGCCATCGAGCTGCTGGAGCGTCTCGCCGCGGCCGACCTGAGCGACGGCGGCATATGAGAACCGACACCACCCGGGCCGACGCTGCGGCGCGCGGTCTTACGCGCAAGCCCTTCGTGTGGACGTTCACGAGCCCGCTCTACGTGGGCTCCAGCCTCAACCCGATCAACAGCTCCATCATCGCGACCGCCCTGGTGCCCATCGCCGCAGCACTGCACGTCTCGGTGGGCAGCACCGCCGTACTGGTCTCCTCGCTCTACCTGGCCAGCGCCGTCGCGCAGCCCACAGCGGGCAAACTGGCGGAGGTACTCGGCGCGCGCCGGATCTTCCTCTCCGGCATCATGCTGGTGCTGCTCGGCGGCCTGGTCGGCGGCCTCGGCCAGAACCTGGCGATGCTGACCGTCGCCCGGGTGCTGATCGGCATCGGCACCTCGGCCGCCTTCCCCTGCGCGATGGTGCTGATCCGGCGCCGCGCCGAGGAGACCGGCCTGGACGCGCCGCCCGGCGGGGTGCTCGGCGGCATCGCGATCGCGGGCATGGCCACAGCCGCCGTCGGCCCTCCGATCGGCGGACTGCTGGTGGGCGCCGCGGGCTGGCGCTGGGCCTTCCTGATCAACATCCCGGTCACCGCGATCGCCATGGCGATGGCCCTGCGCTGGCTGCCCAAGGACCCCGTGCCCGACCCCGGACACAGCGGTTTCCGTAAGGTCGCCGACCGGATCGACCTGCCCGGCATCCTCGGCTTCGCCGGGTCGATGACCGCGCTGGTCATCTTCCTGATGAGCCTCCCCCACGTCGAGTGGATCGCTCTCGCCGTCTTCGTCCTGGCCGCCCTGCCCACGGTCGTGTGGGAGCTACGGAAGACCGCACCGTTCTTCGACTTCCGCGGCCTCGCCGCCAACGGCCCCCTCGCCCGCACCTACCTGCGCCAGGCCCTCACCCTGCTCGGCGTCTACTCCGTGATGTACGGCATGACCCAGTGGATGGAGGCCGCACACGGGATTTCCACCGTGGCGGCGGGACTCCTGCTCCTGCCGATGGGCGCCGTCTCCGCGCTGCTCTCGCGCCCGCTCGCCAGCCGCAACCTGGTACGCGGACCGCTGATCGCCTCGGCGGTGACCATGCTGCTCGGCTCGGTCGGCATCATGCTGCTCACCTCGCACAGCCCGGCGATCGCGATCGTGCTGGTCTCCCTGATCTTCGGCGTCACGTCCGCCTCCACCACGGTCGGCAACCAGACCGCCCTCTACCTCGCGGCACCGCCCGACCAGATCGGCACCGCCTCCGGGCTGTTCCGGACCTTCGGATACCTCGGAACCATCACCTCCGCCGTGATCGGCGGCATCGTCTTCCGCGACGGGGCCAGCGACCACGGCCTGCACACCCTCGGCATCGTGCTGGTCGCGGCGGGCCTCGCGGTCCTCCTGCTGACCGTCCTCGACCGCCGCCTGATGAACCGCGACACGAACCGACCGACCGACACCCCCAGCACCGTTGAGAACCCCGCCAAGGAGAATCCCGCGTGAGCACCCCCACCCACCCCACGATCACCCCCGAGCGAACCGTCCTGCTGGCCATGGACTTCCAGAACGGGATCGTCCCCCTCGCCCCCGACGCCGACGCACTCGTCGAACGGGTCAAGGGCGCCATCGCCGACGTCCGCGCCGCCGGCGGCACCATCGGTTACGTCCGTGTCGCCTTCACCGAGAACGACTGGGCAACGATTCCGGAGACCAACAAAGCCTTCACCGCGGTCGCCGCGGGCAAGATGCTCCACCACGAGGACACTGCCACCCAGATCGACGAGCGGATCGCCCCCGCGCACGGCGACATCGTCGTCCGCAAGACCCGCTACGGCTCGGCCTCCACCACCGACCTCCACCAACAGCTGACCGACCGCGGCATCGACACCCTGGTGCTCACCGGGATCAGCACCAGCGGCGTCGTTCTGTCCACCCTCATCGACGCCGCCGACCGCGACTACCGGATCTACGTTCTGTCCGACGGCATCGCCGACCCCGATCCCAAGACCCACCAGGTACTGGTCGACAACGTGTTCCCCTCCCGCGCCCACGTCATCGACACCACCGAACTGCGCGGGCTGCTGCACTCCGCCTGACACGGCAGCCCCCGCCGGCCCTGGCCACGCAGACCTGCTCGATCATCTGGGGCAGTACCGGGCGAGCGTGGTGATGTCCGCACAGAACGCGGGCATGCCGAAGGACACCAAGACGCCTCCGATACAGGCAGTGGGGACACTCAAGACCACGGGGTGACCCCCGACACGAACGCAGCCACCCCGCACCCGGTCACTCGGTGCGGGGCGGCTGCGTTGCGATGTCCCCCATAGCTCGAATTCCTTCGTGGTGGACAGCGGGTCTGCCCTTCCCGTCCGCACTCGGCACCAGCAGGGGTTCAACTATTGTCGACAGCCGGAACCTTGAGGCTCCAGCTTCTCTTTGTGTCAACAGGCCTGGGAGACAGCAGAGTTCATGCACACCGGCAGACACTTCGGGCGGCCGCCGTCGCAGCGAGGTGACGAGCCGTCAGCGTTCACTTCGTACACAGGCGACCGTTATGACCCACGGGCGCCCATGAGCGCTCATCGCGCGTGGTCCCCAAGTGCTCCCCAGGGCCGCCATCCGTCGCCGGTTACGCCCAGCAACGGAAATCTGACGCCAACTCAGCAGGAGCCTTCACGAGCGCCTGGCAGCCCCGGTCACCGCGGCACGCACCTGCTCGCCGAGTCGGCCAGTGCGGGCAGATCATGGTCGCTTACCCACCGGCTACGGATCGTGATCTTCAAGGCGGTGTGTCGTCTTGAGCGTGTCCTGCCCGACCGGCCCCTTCGTGCCCCCCGCCCCGCACGCTCTGCCGACACACCCGACCACCAGACGAACCTTGGACCCGTAACCACCCACTCCAAGGAGGAACCACCCATGGGACAGCGGACGAAGCGCGGCAGGGTCTACCGCCGATGCGGCTGCCAGGACGAGCACAAGAAGCAGCTCGGCCCCTGGCGCATGCGCCTGCTGGCGGACGCGAAGCACGGAACGTGGACCTACGCCGTCGACCTCGCCCGCGAGGACGACCGGCGCCGCGTCCGCCGCAGGGGCGGCTTCGCCAGCCGAGCCGAAGCCGCCCGCGCGATGGCCGCCGTCCGAGAAGCGGGCGCCGGCTGGCAGATAGGAGCCGAGCTGGTGTTTGAATTCTTCGCGTCGGCTGGTGCGGCTCGACAGTTGCTCGACACCGGGTTCACACGCCAAGGGTGACCTTCCGGCCATCTCTCCCGTTCTTCAGGTACACCGCCGGCAGCTTCACGCCGATCTGCCCCGAGCAGCCCTGCGGAAACCGAGCGTCCACGGGGGCACACGCCCGCTGCCCCGTGAAGCCCCGGCGCGTTGACCGGGCCTCCGCGGCAGCGTGCCACGCCTCATGCACGTCCCCGGTGACCGCATCGGCCCGGCGGAGGTGGCTCGCCGAGCGGCAGCGCATACCGAAGGCAATGGAAGAGAAGGCACTGATGAGCGAGACCCACGTGACCGCGACGAGCGCAGTACGCCCAGACGCCACCGACCGGACGGCGCCCCGGGGACAGCAGACGCCCCGTCGGCACATCGCCGCTGTCCCGGCCGGACCGGCGCTGTGATCCCGGCGCAGGCCACGCGGCCTCGCAGGAACGGGCGAGTCGTGGTCGTCGGTGCGGGGTTCTCCGGCATCGGGGCCGCCATCCGACTGCGCGAGGCAGGGGTCCACGACGTACTGATCCTGGAGAAGGCGCCGCAACTCGGCGGTACCTGGCGGGAGAACACCTACCCCGGCTGTGCCTGCGACGTGCCCTCGACGCTCTACAGCTACTCGTTCACCCCGGACACCGCCTGGAGCAGGCTCTTCGCCGGACAGCGCGAGATCCACGCCTACCTGCGGACGACGGCCGAACGGTACGGGCTCGACGACGCCCTGCGCTGCGGAGTGCACGTGCGGGAAGCCCGGTGGGATCCGGCCGGCGAGCGCTGGCTGCTGGACACCAGCGACGGGCCCTACAGCGCCACGGCCCTGGTCCTGGCCACCGGGCCATGGCACCTCCCGCGCGACCTCGACGTCCCCGGGATCGAGGAGTTCAGCGGTCCCGTGCTCCACACCGCCCGGTGGGACGAGAACATCGACCTGACGGGACGCCGCGTTGCCGTGGTGGGCAGCGGTGCCTCCGCCGTCCAACTCGTCCCGGCCATCGCGGACCAGGCAGCGAACGTGCACCTCTTCCAGCGGACCGCCCAGTGGGTACTGCCCAAACCCGACCTGCCGGTACCCGCGGCGGTCAACCGGCTCCTGGACCGCCTGCCCGGCGCCCGCGGCGCCCTGCGCGCCGGACAGTACATCCTGCAGGAGGGCTTCAACTACGCCTTCCGCCACCCGCGGCTCGCCCGCCTCCTCGAAGTCGGAGCCCGGGCACACCTGCGGCTCGCGGTCCGTGACCGGGAGCTGCGCCAGGCACTCACACCGGACTACCGGCTCGGCTGCAAGCGGCTGCTGACCTCCAGCACCTTCTACCGCGCCCTCACCCAACCGCACGTCCGTCTGCACTCCACCGCCGTGACGGCCGTGCGCGGCAACGAGGTCGTCGGCGCCGACGGCACCGCGGTCCAGGCCGACGTCCTCATCACGGCCACCGGCTTCCGCATGGGCGAACCGCCGCTGGCCCAGAGCCTGTACGGCAGGGACGGCCGGACCCTGCACGAAGCCTGGGACGGCGAACCGCAGGCGTACCTGGGCACCACCGTCACCGGCTTCCCCAACCTCTTCCTGCTGCTGGGGCCCAACCTGCTCGGCGGCTCCACCTCCGCGATCACCGTCCTGGAAGCCCAACTGACCTACCTCACCGCCGCCCTGGCCCACCTCGACCACAGCGGCCACCGAGCCGTCGAGGTCCACCCGGCCGCCCAGGCCGAGCACAACACAGCGGTGCAGGAGGCGTTGCGGACCACCGTGTACAACTCCGGCGGCTGCACCAGTTACTACTTCAGCCCCAGCGGCCGGAACACCTTCGCCTGGCCTTGGTCCACCGGGCGCCTCGTCCGGCAACTGAGCCGCTTCGACCCCGCCGTCTACACCCGGCACGCAGCCACCGGACCCACGCCCCTGCCCGCCCCGACGGTGCCCCAGGACGACGACCGTACCGTTCCGGCGCGGGGAGAGTAGCGATGAGGGGCGGCCCGAGGGCAGTCGACTCGCCGTAGGGGGCCTTGCGCGGAGGGTGCCGCTTCAACCGGCGAGGCCGGCTGAAGCGGCAGCCCGGACGGAAAGACCGTGATCAGCTCGCGTGGGCGGTCTGCGCCGTGGCCATGGGAAGCAGGAGCGCCGCCATGCCGACGCTCGCTGTCCTGAGGACTCGCTTCATCGCTTCTCTCGTCCGGGGAGCCCGGTGTCGGTGGGCTGTCGCGGTCAGACAACGGGACGGCGGGCCTCGGCAATCACGTAGCCGAGCTTCTCGGTGTAGATGGACACGCCGGTGGGGAGCAGCCGGTCCATCTGGGTGGTGAAGTCCGCTCCGTAGTGGGCGGCCAGGTCTTCCCGGTGGTCGGCGTAGCGAAATTCGATCCAGCGGATGTTCTGCCTGGTTTCGGCGGTGACGTCGTGGATCTGGACGACTTCGAGGCCCGCTTGGGTGATGACGTCGGCGTAGGTGTCTGCGCGTAGGAGGGTGGAGAAGGCGAAGCCCTGGGTGAGGAGGTTCCAGTCGTCTTCGGTGAGGTGGTCGGTCTGGATGAAGTCGGCGAGGACGAGGCGGCCTCCCGGTTTGAGGGTGCGGTGGATCTCCCGCAGGACTTGGAGGCGGTCGGGGACGTGGAAGAGCATCTCGATGGCCCAGGCGGCGTCGAAGGTCTCGGGCTCGTGGGGCAGGTGCATGGCGTCGGCCTGGATGAATTGCAGTTGTGCGGCGAGGCCGGCGGTGTGGGCCTTCTCGGTGGCCCGGGCGACCTGGGTGGGGCTGATGCTCACTCCGAGGACCCTGGCTTGGGTGCGTTCGGCCAGTCGCAGGGCGGGGTGTCCGGTGCCGCAGCCGACATCGAGGAGGTAGTCGTCGTCCCGCAGGTGCAGGGTGTCGATCAGGCGGTCGGTGAGCCGGTTCTGGGCTTCGGGCATGGACGGGTTCGGGTCGTCGTCCCAGAGTCCGAAGTGGATGTTCTCGCCGTAGAGTGAGTCGAAGAACAGTCCCATGTGGTCGTAGAACTCGCCCACTGACTCGCTGGTGGGGGCGGGCGTGTTGTTCGGGCTCGCTGGCATAGAGACTCCTTCTGGGCTGGTTTTGCTAGGTATTGCCGATGCGGGGCGACCGCTTGCGGTGCTGGTGAGGGTGCGTCACGCCGTCAGCGGTGCGGGGGTGAGGCGGTGGTCGAGGTGTCCGAGGGCGAGCAGGGTGAACACATCGGCGAGGGCGGGGACGCTGAAGCCGAACGGACGTGGCCCGATGGAGTCCGGGATGCTGCTGATGGAGCCGTCGGGGCGTTGCTGGGTGAGCAGGTAGGCGGTGCCGCGGGCGGCAGGGGCGGGCGCAGGATGTCCGGTGAGGGTGATGAGGGCGTAGGCAGTACTCAGGGCGTCGCTCGCATCGCCATCCTGCTGGCCCCAGCCGCCGTCGCTGTTCTGGGAGTTGAGTGCCAGCTGGGTGGCTCGTCGGATGATGCGCCGGGCGGGGCTGTCGGGTGGGCCGGGGTGGTGGGCGGCCGCGAGGGTGGCACGGAAGACGGTGTGGTGGCGGCTGCTGCTCCAGTCGGGCGCGAAGGATCCGTCGGGCCGTTGCTGGGAGGCGAGGTGGTCGAGGGCGGCATCGAGGGCGTGGCGGCGTATCGGTCCCTGGGTGCTGAGGGCGTTGGCGGCGGCGGCCGTCATACAGGCTTCCGAGGGTGCGCCGGCCAGGTAGGTGGGGAAGCCGCCGTCCGGTGCTTGCAGGGCCGTCAGGTGGTCGATGGCGCGGCGGATCGCGGTGCGGTGCGTGTCGGGGTCGGCGAGGTGGAGGGCTTCGAGGGCGGCGGAGGTGCAGTCCACGTCGGCGAGTTGGGCCCGTTCGGTGTAGGACCAGCCGCCGGGGTGCTGGAGACGCAGCAGGCGCTGGGCGACGGTGTCCATGGCAGCGCGTGGGGCGCCGGCGGTGTGCAGGGCCACTGCGGCGGTTGCGGTGACCCAGGTGTCTTCGTCGCTGATGAACGGGATTCCGCCGTCGGGGCGCTGGTGGGCGAGCGCGGTGCGTATGCCGTCGGCGACCATGCGGTGCTGGCCGGGCAGGGGGGCCAGGGCGTGCAGCACGGACAGGTGGATGAGGAGGTTGCCCTCCCAGAGTGTGCCCGGGTGCTGGGTGGAGCGGAGCAGGGCCAAGTCGTCCTCGGAGATGGCGGCGCTACGGCCGTACGCGTGGGCGAGGATGGCCTTGACCGCGGTGACCTGCACGCGCGCCCACGCGTGCAGGCCGTGCGGGGAGAAGGCGTCGGGATCCGGGAACCCGGTCGTCGGGGCGGCGCCGAGCAGCAGGAGGACCGCGTGCAGCAGGGCGTGTTTGCGCGCGCTGGTGAAGTCCGGCGCGTGGGCGAGGAAGTCCGCCACGTCCAGCGGGACGAGTGACGCGGCGGTCGGGCCGCCCAGTGCGGCCCGGGCCAGCAGCCGGTCCAGCCGGCGGGGGGAGTCGCGGTGCGTGGCCAGGTAGTCGGCGAGCCGGGCACGTGCGTCGGGTTCCAGGCCGGTGCGGTCCAGCAGGGCCATGAGGAGCGCGGATTCCAGGACGCGGCTGTGGCATGGGGAACGCACTGCTCCGTCGGCCTCGATCCGCCCCTCAAGGTGGCTGCGCAGCCTGGTGGTGGCCCCCACCAGGTCGGTGGGGAACGCGGCGCGCGGCCAGCGGGGCAGGCTCGCGGGGATCGGGGCGGGTCTCATCCGAGCCCGCTCCACTCACCGTCGGTCCCGGGCTGCCGCCGAGGCGGGTCGGTGCGGAGCGCATCCGCTGCGGCAGGCTCCTGGCTGCGATGCGTGGGCTCGTCGTCGAGGGCGAAGCGTCCGGTGCTCGCCAGCCAGTGCAGGGTCGCGGCCATGAACGTCTCCACCAGGTCGACGTAGCGCCGCAGTTCCCGCAGCTGAGGCTGCGGCAGAGTGGGGGTCGTGCGCAGCGCCAGCGCGGTGGCGCGGAACTCGGCTCGGCGCTGTTCGATCATCGCGGCCACCCGTGCCCGGGCCTGGTCGGTGGGGCAGTCGTCCCGGCGGGCGATCAGGGACACCAGGTTGTCCTGGCCCGCGGCCGCGTCCTGCACCTGGGAGGCCAGGTCGTTGGCCCAGCCCGCGACGTCGGCCAGCGCCCAGCGCAAGTCCCGCAACTGGGCGTCCACCAGCGGGTCCTCCACCAGGTGGGCGTGGCCGGTGCGCTCCAGGACGTTCAGCATGGGCAGCAGGGTGATCGTGCGGCGCCGCAGTTCGACGTAAGCCGCCAGTGGCAGCCGGGTCCCGGAGCGGCGCGCCGCGACCTCCTCTTCACAGGCGTCCAGGAAGTCCCGGTAGTCCGCGGTGAAGCGTTTCCGCCACCGGTCGGACATGCCAGCGGCCGTACGCTCCCACAACCACGCCAAGACCACCGCCTGCGGGGCGTCCGCCGCAGACGTCGCGGCGTCGCAGGTGAGCACCCGGCGCAGCGAGGTTGTGAACCGCTCCAGCTCCCCTGGCACCGATCCCAGGCCCCGGCGGTCGATCTGGTCGTCCACCCAGCAGATGAACGCCGCCCAGTGGGCCGTCAGCTCCACATCCGCCGTACCGCCCCGCGGGAGAGCACGGCCGGCCAGCACATCGAGCCGCATCGCGGCAAGGCGGCGCTCTTCGCTGATGCCCGCCGCCAAGCCCATCTGGCGTGCCCACCGCAGCACCGCCTCGGACGCCAACGCCCCCGCGCCCGATGGCGTGTCAGTCATATCCTGATCTTGTCAGACCATCATCAAGTGCGGAAGGCTCGTCGTCGCACCGCCGACCGCTGCCGCGCGCCGGAGCAGGCATCGCGACCGGTGATGCGACGCGCGACCGAGCGGGCCCGCAGCCTTCCGGCCAGGTTCCGCAAAGTGATGATTCACCGTCCAGTCCCGCACTACCGTGATGCCAGCCCCTGCCTGCGGAGGACACGATGGCTCGAACAGCCCTCCGGGACAACGCCGTAGTCGTCGGCGGCGGCTACGCGGGCCTGCTCGCCGCCCGCGTCCTGTCCGGACACTTCCGCCGCGTCACCGTTCTGGAGCAGGACATCCCACCCGGCACCGGAGCTCGCCCGGGCGTCCCCCAGTCCCACCACCCCCACGCTCTGCTGGCCCGCGGCGCTACGCAGCTGGAGGAGTTCTTCCCCGGCCTGCGCACCGAACTCCTCGCCCATGGCTGCCCGGTGATCGACTTCGCCGAAGGCACGAAGATCCTCTTCCCCACCGGCTGGGCACCGCGCACCCCCGTCGGAATCGACGTGCAACTCCTGCCCCGCGCCCTGCTGGAACACGCCATCCGCGAACGCGTCACCGCCCTGGACAACGTCACCCTCCAGCACGGACTGCGCGTCGACCGGCTGCTGCTCAACCGCAGCGACGACACCGTTACGGTTGCCGCTCACCCTCGCGCACCCGAACGACCGGACAGCGACGAACAGCTCATCCCAGCCAGCCTCGTCGTCGATGCCACCGGCCGAGGCAGCCGACTCCCCCAGTGGCTCGCCCAGGCCGGCTACCGCCTCCCCGCCACCCTCACGGTCGACGGGCAGGCCTGTTACGCCTCCCGCCTCTACACCGTGCAGACCGATCCGGACCGGGACTGGTGTGCCTCCTACCAACCCACCATCGCCCCTGTCTCCCCTCGTGGAGGCGTCGTCGTGCGCATCGCACCGGACCGATGGCTGCTCGGCCTGCTCGGAGCCGCCGGTCACACCCCGCCCACCGACGATGACGGCTTCCGCGCCTACGCCGCCGGGCTGCGCAACCCCGACTTCGCCAGGATCATCGACGAAGGCACACCCGCCGGCCCCATCCACCGCACCCACACCACCGCCAACCGCTGGCACCGCTACCACCGCGTCCCCAACTGGCCCAGCCGCCTCATCGCCCTGGGCGACTCCGTCTGCGCCTTCAACCCCGTCTACGGCCAGGGCATGACGGTGGCCGCCCTGCAGAGCAAGCTCCTCGACGCCCTGCTCACCCGCCACGCCCGGCGAGGGGAGCCGGACCGCCTCGGCCCCACCTTCCAACGCGGCGCCGCCGCCCTCGTCCGCAGCCCGTGGTTGGTGAGCACCTCCACCGACCGGGCCTGGCAGGACACCGCGATGCCGCTGTCGAGCCGGATCGCCACCGGCTTCATGGGCGCCGTCACCGCCCGACTGCCCCACCACCAGGGCCTGTACCTGCGATTCGTCCGCACCATGCAGATGCTCGACTCACCCGCCACCCTCGCCACACCCCGCGCCCTCGCCCAACTCGCCTCGCTGCCGTCCATCCCCCGCCACCAAGCGACCTGCACCTGCCCCGGCGCCAACCCCTGACCGCACCGTGCACCAGAACAGCCCCGGCAGGCGCCGCCCGGACGACCCGGGCCCGAGGCGAATTCGCCCCCACGACAGGCTCGATCCTCCGCCGCCCCACATCGGTCCGACAGACGATGCGACAGCTTTCCGGATGGCGCCTATGAACCCCGCTCCCACCGCAGCCCAGCGGCGCGGCGGACCCCATCTCAACGCTGGGATCCGCCGCGCCGCTGTGCCGGAAGGGCCGTGTCAGGTCCCGAGGTATTCGAGGAGCCAGCTGATGGGCAGGCTGTCCGCCATGTCCCCGGCGTCCTTCTTCATCCGGCCGATGACGACCTTCTGGGTGCCCGGGGGGGAGTCTCTCGGCGAGACGATTGCCACCGTCGGGGACGTCGTAGTCGCGGACCAGCCTGCGGTGCAGCATCAAGATCCCGTTGGTCTGCTCCACCCTCCAGCGGATCGGCTGCGGGACGAAGCCGCGGTCGACCGGGTTGCGCTCGACAATCTCCACCGCGATGCCAAGGCCGGCGCCGTGGTCGGCCACGGTCTTCTTGAACCCCTGGTCCACCAACGCCTTCGTCACCCTGGAGGTCCCGGCGGCGACCTTGTCCAGCAACGCGGCGCCAAAGGCGTTGTCGTGCGTGGAAGCGGCCAGCACCACCACGGCGATCACCAGGCCCAGCACGTCAACAGCCAGCCCCCGCTTGCGGCACGGCACCTTCTTGGCGGCGTCCCGTCCGGTCGTGGCCGCAGGTACCCCGGCGGCGGCGTGCAGGCTCTGGGTGTCGAGCACCACCAGGCTCGGGTCGGCTAATCGTCCCCGGCTCTCACGCACCTGCCAGCGCAACAGGTCATGGATGAGCGTGTGGAGCCAGTCCTTGAAGAAGTCGCTGAGCCACAACATGGCGTGGCCGCGGAATCCGGTCCCCACGGCGCCGTGCTGCCATAGTCGCCCGCAGTCGACGGTCACGGTGAGGTTGCCGGGTAGGTGCTCGCCGGCGTGTCTGGCGAAGGTCCGCACGACGTCGGCCAGGCGCTGGTCGGGGTGGACTTCGAGGAGCGGGCGGATGCGTGCTCGCACGTCGACGCTGGACCCTGTTGGGCCCGCCCGTGCCGCGGGCGGGCCCAACAGGGGTGCCGGGAGGGTTAGTTGGGCTGGCGGGTCGGCATGATGGTGACCTGCTGGAGATTCACGCGCGGTGGCAGCGTGGCGATGAAGCCGACGGTTTCGGCGATGTCCTGCGGCGTGAGCCACTCCATCGTCTCCTTGGAGCCCTCCAGCCACTGAAGCGCACCGTCATCGGTGACGTGGTTCTGCAGCTCGGTCTCGACGATGCCCGGCTCGATCGCCGACACCCGCACGTTCTTGGCGCCCAGCTCGACACGCAGATGACGCGAGAGGTGGGTGACGTACGCCTTGGTGCCGGAGTACACGGCGAAGTTCGGGAAGATGTTCTGCGCCGCGATCGACGAGGTGTTGATCAGGTCGGCCACGCCTCGCTCTCCGGCGGCCTTGACCAACTGCGGGGTGAACCCGCCGATGACGTTCATCAGTCCGGTGATGTTGAGGTCGATCTGACGCTGCCACTGGTCGGTGGCCAGCTCCTCGATCGGGGCGGGCAGCATCACGCCCGCGTTGTTGAACAGCAGGTCGGCGCCGCCCAGCTCGGCCGCCACCCGGCCGGCGGCCGACCGCACGGCCGCGGCATCGGTCACGTCGACAGCGATCGCCAGGGCGGTGCCGCCGCTCTTCTCGATCCGGGAGACCAGCTCGTTCAGCCGGTCCGCGCGCCGCGCCAGAACGGCGACGCGTGCGCCCAGCCCCGCCAGATGTTCGGCCGAGGCCTCACCGATGCCGCTGGAGGCTCCGGTGACGACCGCCACGCGGCCGGTCAGGGGCTTGGCAAGGGTTTCCGTGGACATGCGGCACACCTTCCGAAAGGGGACGACTCAAGGGGGACCGCGGCCGCCTGCGCGGAGGGCCGGCATTACGGTCATACCGCCCGATGGATGCAGCCGTACGGTGCAACTGGTCCGAGGTTGCGGTCGGCACCCGGCGCGGCAGCCGTCAGCGCGCGAGGGACACGGCGAACGGCTGGAATCCGCGGCGGCGCAGGAGGTGCGGGCCCAGGAGGATGAGCTCAGTGAGCGAAGCGGCTCACACAGACGGCTCTGGCCTCCCGCCGCCGAGGTCTTGACGCCGCGGACTGGTTCGGGGGCGCTATTTCCGCATGTAGTCCTCGGCGGCGTCGACGATCAGGTTTTTGACCGCCTCCGGCTGGGAGAGGAGGGACACGTGCGAGGAGTCGATCTCAACCGTCTTGCGGGCATTCGCCCGCTTTGCTTCGAATCGCTCCAGACTCGGATTGATCGCCCGGTCCTGCTTGCCGACAAGGGCGTAAACGGGCTTGTTTCGCCATGCCGCGCCGGTGAGCTTGTCCGTGAACGCCGACAGCGCGATCGGACGCTGTGTGACTGCCAGAATGTCGGTCCGACTCGTGGGCAGGTCCTCGGCGAAGACCAGGTGCAGTCTGTCCGGCTGTATATACGCGTCCGTGCCGGTAGTGCCGTCGCCATTTCGGAAGGGCACCTGCTTCAAAGCCTTGGTGAGTTCAGGGGGAGCAAAATTCGCCGAGAGGCTGGAGGACGACTCATCCACATCGGGCATGATCGCGTTGATGTACACGAGGGCCTTGACGTTGTCGTTTCCGACGGCAGCCTGCGAGATCACCTCTCCGCCATAGGAATGACCAACCAGGACGATCGGTCCCTTGACGGACTCCAGGAAACTCGCGAGGTAGGTCGAGTCCTGGGGAATGCCGCGGAGGGGGTTGGCCGGTGCGGCCACCCGGTAGCCGTTCTTCTGGAGCCGTTCCGCGACGCCGTTCCAGCTCGACGCGTCGGTGAAGGCACCGTGTACGAGCACGATGGTGGGCTTCTCCCCGCCGGGATCACCACTCGGACCACCGGACTGCGCCATGACGGCCGCCAGGACGGAGGCGGTTCCCGATACCGCCAGAAATGCCGCACCCCAACGAACGATGTTCAAGTCGCGGCGCGACTTCCAGGATATTCGCATGCCACTCCTTCTGCGCGAAGGCGTCAGACGACGCCCGGGATTCCAGAGTCGAGGACACCAGTCGGCTCGTCTCCGTGTACGGGCCATCCGAGTGAACGCACCCCAGCGGCCCGGAGTCCTCCCACCTTCCCGAGCACCCTCGACCAGGACTGAACTGCCCCGACTTTCGTGGAGTCCGCGATCGTGTGATCAAGCGACTTGCGGGTGTTGCTCCAGTCCCGTCCAGTACGCCTGCTCGTACTCGTCGGGCGGCATGTAGCCGAGGGCGGAGTGGAGGCGCTCGCTGTTGTACCACGCGACCCACTGGAAGACGGCCCGCTCGACCTCGTCGAAGTCCCGCCACGGCCCCTGATGTTCGATCAGTTCGGCCTTGAACGTGCCGTTCAGGGCCTCGGCCATCGCGTTGTCGTACGAGTCCGCGACGGACCCGACGGATGCCGAAGCGCCGACCTCGACCAACCTCTCGGTGGCGCCCTTGCGTCCGTACCGCGTGGCGATGTACGGCTGACGGACCGAGTCGGAAATCGGTGGAGTCGGCCCCATCCCGACCGGGAGCGGTCGACAGCCCCGCTGGCTGTGCAGCGCGGCGACAGCCATCTCGAACACCTCGCAGAGGCAATGGGTTCAGTTGACCGGCAGCTCGTCGTTCTCCCGTCGGGAGGCTGTGCCGAGCAATGTACGTGCGACGTCTTCCAGCGATCCGAGCAACGGGTTGGGGTCGTCAGCGCGCGTGACGAGCACGACCTCGCAAGGATCGATGTCGATGACGGGCACCAGGGCGATGTCCTCGCGCACAGCAGCGCGTCGATCGCTGGCCGGGAAGATCGCGACACAGTGGCCGGTGGCGATGAGTTCCAGCTTGTCCTCAAAGCTGTCGTCGATCGCGGGCGGGGGTGGTGCTGGGCGGTTGCCGACGGGCTTGGGCGTGCTCCAGAGGACCGGAGTGCTGACGCAGCCGACCAGTTCCTCGTCCGACAGAGCCCGCAGGCTGACGGTTTTCTCGTTCGCCAGATGATGACGTGCCGACGTGACCAGTACCCGCGACTCCTCGTGGAGTCTGGTCACCCGGAAGCCGTCCGTGGGCAAGGGCAGGGGCCTGTACGCGACGAGGGCGTCGACCCGCCCCTCGGCGAGGGCGCGCGTGTCCCGCCAGTCGAGGTGCCTGGTGCGGACCTGGCCGTCAGGGTGCCGGCGGCGCAGTTCCTGCACACAGACGGTGATGACCAGTCCTTCGGCGCAGCCGACGGTGATGGTAGGGGGATGGACGGCGGCTCTGGCCGTGTGAGCGGCTTGCTCGGCCTCTTGGAGCAGTATCCGGGCCCTGGGAAGGAAGGCCTGGCCGGCGTCGGTGAGGCTGCTGCCTTGCGGCGAGCGGTCGAATAGCCGGACGCCGAGCTGAGCCTCCAGTCGCTGGATCTGACGGCTCAGTGACGGCTGCGCCAGGTGGAGCCTGGTGGCGGCCCGGCCGAAGTTGCCGTACTCCGCCACGATCGTGAAGTAGCGCACGAGTCGCAGGTCGAGGTCCATTCGCCCAGGGTACGTCGCGCGCCGTCATGCGCCTGGGACATGACGGCATGCGGAACAGGTCTTGGACAGGGTGTGCGGGTGGATATTTGACTTGAGGGCATGACCACTTATGACGGCAAGAAGATCGTGATCACGGGCGGGGGCAGCGGTATTGGCCTGGTTACGGCCCGGTTGTTCGCGGACGGTGGGGCGCACGTACTGATCACCGGCCGTACCCGATCCACCCTGGACGCCGCGCTGGAGCAGTTGGGGGACAAGGCGATCGCCGTCCGCAGCGATGCCGCGTCCCTGACGGACATCAGGGCGCTGGCCGGCACGGTCCAGGAGCGGTTCGGCGTGGTGGACGCGCTGTTCGTCAACGCCGGTGTCACTGCGTCCGCGCCGTTCGACTCGACGACGGAGGAGATGTACGACGCGCTGTTCGGCGTCAACGCCAAGGGCCCGTACTTCACGGTGCAGGCGTTGGCGCCGCTGTTGCGCGAGGGAAGCGGCGTGGTCCTCACCACGTCGGTGGTGAACGTCCTGGGCCTGGACGCGCTCAGTGTCTACTCGGCGAGCAAGGCAGCCCTGCGGTCGATGACGCGCACCCTGGCCCGTGAGCTGCTGCCGCGCAAGGTGCGCGTCAATGCCGTGAGCCCCGGGCCGATCGACACGGGCATCCTGGACCGCTCCTTGCCTGCCGACGTCGTCGAGATGATGAAGGACACCTACCGGAGCACGATCCCGATGCAGCGGCTGGGGGCGTCCGAGGAAGTGGCCGCCGCGGTGGCGTACTTGGCGTTCGGTGCGACCTTCTCGACGGGAGCGGAGTTCCCTGTCGACGGAGGGGCTTCGCAACTCTAGGTGCTCTGACCGCATAGGTTCGCCGGGTCGTTCAGGCCGCGGTGGCGAGGGGGCGTCCGCCCCAGCGGACGCTCTTCTCGCTGCGGATGCAGGCGCGTTCCTTGCGTTCGGCGGTCAGGACGTCGCGGTGGCGGGCATTGGCGTTGCGCCAGCACAGGTAGGCGTGCAGGGCCCGGGTCTGAGTCGTGTGGTTGGGGTGGTTCGAGTTGGCGATGGTGAACTGCCGCAGCGGTCCGAAGTGGGCCTCGATCGGGTGCCGTGAAAGTAACGCACCCCGTGGGTGCGGTGATAGGTCGCGGGATGCCGCTCGGGCTGGCCTTGCTCGGCCCAGCACGACCCGGCGGTGGGCCGGATGCCGAGCGGCCCGAACTCGTCGAACGCGAACGTGCGGTCCGGGAAGTGTTCCAGGACGTGCTCGATCCGGTCGAGCTTGGCGTCGTACTCGGGATCGGTGGACTTCGGTCGCCCCGGTGCTGCGTCGGCGTTACGGGGTGGAGTTCTGTGCTGTGGCGAGTGCCTGGATGTGGGTGGGGACGACGCAGGCCTGACGGGCGAGCAGGTCCGCGAACGTGGTGGTCAGCGGGTCCGGCCGGGTGCGGGTGTAGGCGGTGAGGGTGCGGCGGACCGGCGGGTCCGGCAGGCGCAGCAGGCCGTCGAAGTCCAGGGGGACGATGTTGGCCGGGACCAGGGCCGGTCCGAGTCCGGCGGCGGCGAGCAGTGGTGCGGCCGAGGTCTGCTCGGCGTGGACGGCGGTCGTGGGGGTGAAGCCCGCCTGGCGGCAGGCTTGGTCGAGCAGGTCGGCGAGCCCGTTGCCGGGGGCGTAGCGCACCCAGGCGCGGTCGGCCAGCATGGCCAGTGCCAACGGTCCCGGCGGTTGGCTCGCGAGCGGGTCGTCGTTGGGCAGCACGATGACGAACTCCTCGATGCCCAGGTCGCGGATCGGTCCCTCCCAGTCGGCCGGGGTCGGGCCGATGGCGAGGTCGGCCTGTCCTGCTGCCATCGCGGCCTGCAGTTGGTCGGCGTGCGCGAATTCGCGCAGCCGGATCCGCACGCCCGGGTGCTGTCGGCGCCAGGCGCGTAGGACGGGCGGCAGGATGCCCAGGCTGACCGAGTAGACGGTGGCGACCTCCAGTTCGCCGCCCTCCAGTCCGGCCGCCCGCCGCGCGGCGGTGTGCAGGCGCTCGCTCTCGGCGAGTGCGGCCCGGGCGTGCGGCAGCACCGCGCGGCCCATCGGGGTGGGCCGGATCGCGCGCGGCAGGCGTTCCAGCAGCGGGCCGCCGAGCGAGCTCTCCAGCGCCCGGATCTGGTGGGACAGGGCCGGCTGTGTCACGTGCAGCAACTCGGCCGCCTGTGTGAACGAGCCGGTGTCGACCACGGTGACCAGGTATTCGAGCTGCCTCAGCGTTGCCATGAACAGATTTTATCGTGCTGAGAGAAAACAAGCCTTGGACTCATCAGTCGAGGTCGGGAGAGGGTCGGGACAAGCCCACTACCTCTCCTTGGGAGTTCGACATGACAACCTCTGCGGATCTCGCCGGACAGCGCCTGGTCGTCGTCGGCGCCGGTTCACGCACCGGCCGGCTGCTGGCCCAGACCGCCTCGGCGGCCGGCGCCGACCTGGTCCTCGCCGGGCCCGACCCGCGCAAGCTCGAATGGACCGCCGGCGAGCTGGCCGGCCCGGCCGAGGTGGTCCCGGTCGACCTGGCCGACGAGGCCTCGATCGCTGCCCTCGCCAAGCGGGTCGGCCGGTTCGACCACCTGGTCTCGACCGCCGCGATGCCCGCCAACGGCCCGCTGGCCGAACTCGAACTCGCCGACGTGCAGCGCGCTTTCGCGGCCAAGGTGATCGGCCCGCTGCTGCTCGCCAAGCACCTGGCCGGCCAGGTGCGCGAGGGCGGCTCGTTCACCTTCTTCTCCGGCGTGGCCGCCTGGCGTCCCGCCCCCGCCCGGACCGTGATGGCCACCACCAACGGCGCGCTGGCCTTCCTGGTCCAGGCCCTCGCGGTGGAGATCGCCCCGGTGCGCGTCAACGCCGTCTCCCCCGGCATCGTCGACACCGGCTCCTGGGACGGACTCGGCGCCGGCAAGGAGGACTTCCTGCGCACCATCGCCGAACGCAACCCCGCCCGTCGGGTCGGCACCCCGGACGACCTGATCAAGGCCGTCCTCTACGCCATCGACAACCCCTACGTCACCGGCACCGTGCTGCACGTCGACGGCGGCGGCCGGCTCGCCTGACGGGAGGCGAACTGATGGATCTTCACCTGCACGACAAGGTCTTCCTCGTCACCGGAGCCTCCGCGGGGATCGGCGCGGCCACGGCACGGCTGCTCGACGCCGAGGGCGCCACCGTCGTCGGCGTGGCCCGCCACCCGGAGGGCATCGACGGATCGGGGCCACGCACAACGGGCCTGGCCGCCGACCTGACCCTCCCAGGTGCCGCCGAGCGCGTGGTGGGCGAGGTGCTGGCCCGGCACGGGCGGCTCGACGGCGTGGTCAACAACGTGGGTGGACTGCAGGCCCGGACCGGTTTCCTCGACGTCGCCGACGAGCAGTGGCATCGGACCTTCGACCTCAACTTCCACTCCTGCGTGCGGATGACCAGGGCCGCCCTGCCCGCGCTGCTGGAGCGCGGCGGCTCCCTCGTCCACGTCACCAGCGAGGCCGCCCGGCTGCCCGACGTCCCGCTGGTGGACTACGCGGCAGCGAAGACCGCCCTGCTCTCGGTCTCCAAGACACTCGCGGTCGAGTTCGGCCCGCACGGTGTGCGCTCCAACGTGGTCTCGCCGGGCCCGACCCGGACCCGGCTGTGGGATGCCCCCGGTGGGTTCGCCGAGCAGCTCGGCGCCCAGTTCGGCCTGGAGCCGGACGCCGCGATCGACCACTTCGTGCGCGAGGTCCGGCGGCTGCCCACGGCACGGTTGGGCGCCCCGGAAGACGTCGCCCGCGTCATCACGTACCTGCTCTCCCCCCTCGCCCGCCAGATCACCGGCGCGGAGTGGGCCGTCGACGGCGGCGCCCTGCGCCAGCTCTGACACACCGCCATCACCTTCTCTTCCTAGGAGTACTCTCATGCGTTCCCGTACCCTGATCCGCGCCGTCGCCGTCGCCGCCTCGGTCGCCGCTCTGGCCGGCGGCACCGTCGCGGTCGCCTCCGCCCACGACGACGGCACCCGCTCCACGCACGCCTGGCCGCAGCGCCTGATCGACCGCTCCCCCGACCTGGTCCAGCCCGAGTCGCTGACCGTCGACCACTCGATCGGCCAGCGCCGGGCCGCGCAGGAGGTGCACCTGGCCCAGCAGCTCTACACCTTCTGGAACACCGGGCAGCAGAAGTACCTGGACGCCGCCATCAGCCCCCAGTTCAAGGACAACACGCTGCCCGCCGGCCGCCCGCAGGGCCCCGCAGGCCCGGTCTTCGCCTCGAAGAACTTCCGCACCGCCGTGCCGGACCTGACCTGCGAGCTGTCCGACGTGCTGGTCACCGGCGACAAGATCACCGCCCGGATGGTCTTCCACGGCCACTTCACCGGCACCTTCAACGGCGTCCAGGGCAAGGGCCAGAACGTCGACTTCAACGCCATCGACATCCAGCACGTCGGCACCGACAAGATCATCGAGGACTGGCACATCGAGGACAACCAGACCCTGATGAGCCAGCTCGGCGTCAACAACTGATGCCCGCCGTCCTGTACGCCCTCGCGGCGGCGGCCTTCGCCATCGGCACTACCGAGTTCGTGGTGGTCGGCCTGCTCCCCACGTTGGCCACCGCGCTCTCGGTCCCGGTGCCGACGGCCGGGCTGCTGGTCACCGGCTACGCCGCCGGAGTCGCCGTCGGCGGGCCGCTGCTCCCGGTGATCCTGCTGCTCCTCGCGCTCGTTCTCGCGGGGGTGGCACAGGCCGGCCCGAACCGGGCGCTGACGATCGTTCTGCTCGCCTCCTGGGGCGCGGCCGGTTTCGCGCTGGTCCCCGCGCTGCAGGCCCGGGTCGTCGCGATCGCCGGTCCGGCCAGCACACTGGCGGCCACCCTCAACATCGCGGCGTTCAACCTCGGCATCGCCGCCGGCTCCGCCACCGGCGGTCTGCTGATGGACGCCGGCCGACTGCGCACCAGCCCGGCGCTCGGGGCCCTGTGCGCCCCTCTGCGCCGTACTGCCGGCCGTCCTCGCGACGCGGACCGCCGGCCGCGCTCCTGTTCGGCCTCGGTAAATTGAGGTGGCGTCGGGTCTCTGTTCGGTATCCGTTGCCGGGCCGCACGCCGACCGTGCGCTGTTCCTCACCTGCGCGTTTCGCGTGCGGCTGTATCCAGGATCACGAACGGGAGCACGAAAGTGCCTTCCACGCTGGGAAGATGAGGCTTGTCGAAGGTCTCTGTCAGCCCAGCGGGAAGGCACCTTTCTACGTGCACACGACTGGGTCGCGTCCCAGGCTCGTCGTCTCCACCGACGGTCGCGGAGTGGTCGGCCATGCCGGATCCCGCTTGCTGGCGGATCTCGCCGAGGCCACCGGCCTCACGCACGCCTTCGGCGAGGCCCTGCGGCGACTGCGTCCTCGCGGCACCGGGCACGACCCGAGACGGATCGCGGTCGATCTGGCGGTGATGCTCGCCGACGGCGGCCAAGCGATCGCCGCGCCCAGCTCTCCCTGTTCGACCTCGACGAGGGCATGCGCCACCAGGCCCTCCTCACCGACACCCCCTGCGGCCAGGGCTCCCTACAAATACTGGAGGTCCGCCACCGCGCGCACGCCCGCATCGAAGACCGCATCCGCTGCGGCAAGACCACCGGATTCAGCCGCTTCCCCTCCCGCCACTTCCAGATCAACGCAGCCTGGCTGGAACTCTCACTGGCAGCCATCGACCTCATCGCCTGGACCCAGACACTCCTCCTGGACGGCGAGTTGGCCACCGCCGAACCGAAGAAGCTCCGCTACCGACTGCTGCACGCCGCCGCACGCATCACCCGCGGCGCCCGCCGCCTGCACCTGCGGATCGCCGCCACCTGGCCCTGGCGCCACGACCTGACAACCGCCTTCACGCGACTGCAGACCCTGCCCAGGCCCGCCACCTGAACCAAGACACCGGCCCCTACCCGCCCACGAACCGAGGACTCCTGGAGACACCGGCCACCGCGTCGGCCCCTCGGCATGCCCAGGACCCACACGCAGCCGAGGAGACTCCGCAATGTCATCAACCCCGCTCAGGCCAGCCCAACTGAAACACGGAGGCTAGGCATAACTTCAGGTCGCGTCCGGATCATGATCGGAACGGTCTTCCAGCGGGCTCACGGGGCGAAAAAACTCCACGATCTTGGAAGTCCATGCCTGCCTTACGTCCGGGTCGACCAACCCGCCGCAGACGGTGACCGATCAGACGATCCGTCACTTTTTCGAGCCCGTCCGGGTTATGAGTAGAAATCATCAATTACGGTGCGCACCGCTATGAGCTCTTGAGCATTGCCCCCTCCCGCGCTGCCAATACCCGATTGGCCTACTTGGATTGCCGCCCCCAGCGGAATGCGTCGATCATAATCGTGCAACACTCCCGGCCAGAATGCTTCGCCTGCCACCCCGAGAGGGAGCGTCCTCGCGCACGCCAGCCAGCGTTTCAGCGTGCCTCAGCCGACTCTCAGTGAACGGTCAAAGCGCCGACGACTGCGGGACCAACACCATGAAAGGATGCACTCGGCATGGCGAATGCGGAACTCAGGAAGGTCCTTATCACGGGAGCGGGCACCGGCTTCGGGTTCGAAGCCGCTATGCGCCTGGCGGAGAAGGGCTTCGACGTGATTGCGGGGGTGGAGATCTACGCCCAGGTGCAAACACTGAAGTGGCAGGCAGCCGAGCGCGGGGTAGAGCTTCAGGTCGAGAAGCTCGACGTCACGAACGACGGTGACCGTCGCAAGACTCTCAACTGGGGTGTGGAAATCCTCGTAAACAACGCCGGAGTCGGCGAAGGCGGCTCCACTGTTGACATTCCCGAGTCGAACATTCGGCACCAGTTCGAGGTCAACGTCACCGGGCCCCTGGTCCTCACTCAGGGGATCGCCAAGCAGATGGTCAAGCGCGGGGCAGGCCGCATCGTCTGGGTTTCTTCGAGGGAGGGCCTGAACGTCAACCCGTTCACCGGCATCTACTCCGCCTCCAAGCACGCAGTCGAGGCGATCGCCGAGACTATGGCCTACGAGCTGCAGGAGCACAACATCGAAGTCGCCACGGTCAACCCTGGCCCCTTCTTGACCGGGTTCAACGACCGCATGTTCCAGACCTGGGAGAGCTGGGACGATGACCCGTCCCAGCGGCTCTTTGACTACTCCAAGCTCTCCTTCCCCCGCGCGCAGTTCGACCCCGAAGCGGTCTACGCGACGTTGACGGCCGTCGCTGCCGGCGAAGTAGACAGTTACCGCAATTTGGAGCCCAAGTCGATACTTGATGAGACCAAGCATCTTCAGGAGGTTCCGTGGGAGCGCAAGATCACGGACGGCCTTGGGACCCGACACCCGGCCATCCGGCATTCCTACGAGATGAGGCCGGAGACTCCTGTCGCCGGGTGACCCCCGCTCCGCAGGTGACCGCGGGCAGAAGAGGTTCCTGAGTTGCACCGGCGGTCGCGCACCGCCCGTCCTCCCTTGCTGCAAGAGTGCTCGTGCCCGAGGACGGCCGGGTTGTGGAAAGCAACAGCAGTCATTTCGTGAAGACCAACGGTGGACCGGGCTGTCACACTCCGAGCCATGCACTGCCACGAGCGCACAACACTCACGAAACGCCGAAAGGACATCAATGCCTGTCAAGCCGACCGTGCTGCAGGATCGCTATCGCAATCGCGGCACCGCGTACACCCTGGAGGAGCGGGCGAGACTTGGGATCACCGGGCGACTGCCAGCAGCTGTCGAGAGTCTCGATGAGCAGGCCGACCGGGCCTATACACAGCTCCAGCAGCAGCCTTCCGACCTGCACAAGTACATCTACCTCAATGAGGTCCACGACCGCAATCAGGTGCTGTACTTCAAGTTGCTCGCCGACCACCTGCACGAGTTGCTGCCCGTGGTCTACGACCCCACCGTCGGCGAAGCGATCGAGAAGTGGTCCGTCGACTACCGCGACTCGCGCGCGGTGTACCTATCGATCGACCGTCCTGAGGACGTGAGAGCTTCGTTCGAGTCGCTCGGCCTTGGTGCGGACGACGTCGATCTGGTCGTGGTATCCGACGCCCAGGAGATTTTGGGTATCGGGGACTGGGGCGTCAACGGGGCCGACATCTCCATCGGCAAGCTTGCCGTCTACACCGCCGCGGCTGGCATCCACCCGAACCGGGTCATCGCCGTCAACCTTGACGTGGGGACAGATAACGAGCAGTTGCTCAACAGCCCCTCCTATCTGGGAAACCGGCACGCACGGGTGACCGGAAAGCGGTACGACGACTTCATCGCTCTCTACCTCAAGACAGCGTCCGAGTTGTTCCCGAACGCGCTCCTGCACTTTGAAGACTTCGGGCCGTCGAACGCCCGGAGGATCCTAGTGGAAAACGCCGACAAGTATCGGATCTTCAACGACGACATGCAGGGCACCGGCGCGATCGTCATGGCATCGGTCTTCTCGGCCCTGAAGGTGACTGGGGGACGCTGGTGCGAGCAGCGCCTAGTGGTCTTCGGCGCAGGAACCGCTGGGACCGGTATGGCCGACCAGATCTACGCAGCCATGTTGCGTGACGGCGCATCGCCCGAACAGGCGAAGAGCAACATCTGGCTCGTGGACATCGACGGCTTGGTGACCGACGACATGCAGGACCTGCCTGACTATCAGCAGGTGTATGCACGGCCGAAGTCCGAGGTCAGCGAGTGGTCTGACGGTGAGATCGATCTGCTCACCACCGTCAAGCACGTAAAGCCAACCATCCTCATCGGTACTTCTACCGCTCACAACGCGTTCACTGAGGAGGTCGTGAGGGCGCTGGCCGCCGGCGTCGAGCGCCCCATCCTCCTGCCGCTGTCCAACCCGACGAGTCGCATCGAGGTCATGCCGTCGGACGCGTTGCCCTGGTCCGAGGGCAGGGCTCTGGTCGCAGTCGGCATCCCCGTCGAACCGGTGGAGTACAACGGCGTCTCCTACGAGATCGGGCAGGCCAACAACGCCCTCCTCTACCCCGGACTCGGCCTCGGCACGATCGTGTCCGGTGCCCGCCACGTGACGGACAACATGCTGCTCGCTGCCGCCGAAGCGGTGGCAAGCCAGGTCGATGTGTCACGGCCTGGGGCATCACTCCTGCCGCCGGTCTCAAACCTCAGGGCCTCGTCCGCGACGGTCGCGCTCGCCGTCGCCCGCGCCGCAGCGAAGGACGGTGTCGCCACGAGGTCCCCCGCCAACCTCACTCAGGCGGTCCAGGACGCGATGTGGGAGCCGGTCTACCCCACGAGCGATCCGGAGGACCGGCGATGAGCGACAACCAGTCGACTCCCGCGATGAAAGACCTGCCGATCAGGATCCAGGCCAGCGGAAAGCGACCGGAATTCGACAGCATGGGCACGGTCGAGGTGCCGGCAGACCGGTACTGGGGGGCACAGACGCAGCGGTCGCTCATCCACTTCTCCATCGGCGATGACCGAATGCCGAAGGAGGTCTACCACGCCTACGGCTACGTGAAGAAAGCGGCAGCACTTGTCAACGCCAGCGCCGGGCGGTTGCCCGAGTGGAAGAAGCTGGCCATCGTGCGGGCCGCGGAGGAGACCATCGCGGGAGAGCTTGACGAGCACTTTCCCCTCTTCGTGTGGCAGACGGGGTCCGGCACCCAGAGCAACATGAACGTCAACGAGGTCATCTCCAACCGTGCGTCGTATCTGCTCGGCGGCACGCTCGGGACCCAACAGCCGGTTGCCCCGAACGATGACGTCAACATGGGGCAGTCCAGCAACGACAGTTTTCCGACTGCCATGCACATTGCCTCCGTGCAGGAGGTCGACGACCATCTCCTTCCCCAGGCCCGTGAGCTTGCCGCTTCCATCGAGGCAAAGGCCGAGGAGTGGGCCGAGGTCGTCAAGATCGGCCGTACGCACCTCGAGGATGCAGTACCGCTTACGGTCGGGCAGGAGTGGTCCGGTTATGCCGCGCAATTGCGCGCCTGCATCGCGGAGATCGAGCACGGTCGCCATGGCCTGCTCGAACTGGCCCTAGGCGGAACGGCCGTCGGCACGGGACTGAACGCGCCCAAGGGATTCAGCCGTGACGTAGCAGCGCAGATTGCCGAGCTAACCGGCAAACCGTTTGTCACGGCCGAGAACAAGTTCATGGCACAGGGGTCGCTGGACCCGATGGTACGGGCGCACGGGGCACTGCGCGGACTTGCCGTGGCCTTGATGAAGATCGCCAACGACATGCGATGGCTGGCCTCGGGTCCGCGCACCGGGCTCGCCGAACTGCTGCTTCCCCAGAACGAGCCCGGCTCCTCGATCATGCCCGGCAAGGTCAATCCGACCCAGTGCGAAGCCATCGTGATGATCGCGATTCAGGTACTCGGCAACGACTCCACGGTGGCCTTCGCCGGCAGTCAGGGCAACTTCGAGCTGAACGCGATGCGCCCGGTGATCATTAAAAACTTCCTCCACTCCGCGCGCATCCTCGCCGACGGGATGCAGAAGTTCCGGACGTTCTCCGTCAATGACACGAAGCTCAACAAGGAAAAAATCGCGCAGTACGTGAACGAGAGCCTGATGTTGGTCACGGCGCTAAGCCCTGTCATCGGCTACCAGAACGCCGCACACATCGCCGAGTCCGCGCTGGCCAATGACCAGACGCTGAAAGAGGCCGCTCTGGCAAGCGGTCACGTCGACGAGAAAACATTCGACTCCATTGTCGATCCGCTCTCCATGGTTGGCCAGGGCCCTTCCGGTGCCTGATTCCAGCGTGCCCCGGGTGGAGGCTGAACTGTTCCGGGGTCTCCGGAGGATTTTGACCTCGTCGTTTCAGCACCGCGGTCGCTGTGGGCGGGACAGGGCTCCGGCAAAGTGACAGATCGTGCGATCAGCCACGGTCTGCGGTGGGTGAGTCAGCCCGCACATGAGGCAAGCACAGACTTCCAGGATCACGGAGTTCTCGACGCCCCGTGCTCCTGCTGGAAGACCATGCCTGCCGCCACCTCATCACTGATCCCACCTACTCTTGACCAACTCCGCGGCCGAGTCCCTCCGGATCGCGACCTGAACCGCTCTCGCTGGCATCAGATTCCTCCGACCTTCAAAGGCGTGCTCTCATGGCCAAGATCCTTTTCGTGATGACCGGAGCAAGCTACTGGACGCTCAAGGACGGTCACCGACACCCCACCGGGTACTGGGCTGAGGAGTTCGCAAGTCCGTACAGAGTGTTCACCGGAGCCGGCCACGAGGTCACCATCGCCACCCCAGGCGGTGTCGTACCCGTCTGCGACACCATGAGCCTGCGCCCCCGCTTCACAGGGGGAGAAGATGCATCCGTCGAACAGGAAGGCATCATCGAAGAGGCCGAGCAGCTTCGCCACGCCATCCCGATCGAGGACGTGGACCTCCATGACTACGACGCGGTCTACTACCCAGGAGGTCACGGCCCCATGGAGGACCTCTGGTGCGATGCTGATTCCGGGCTGCTGCTGAGGAGAGCCCTCGCGTCCGGCAAACCACTCGGCCTCGTCTGCCACGCCCCGGCGGCACTGCTCGCCACCCGGGACGAAAAGGGTGACACACCGTTTGCCAACTACCGCGTCACCGGCTTCACGAACGACGAGGAGGCGGGCGTCGGCTTCGCCGACAAGGCCAAGTGGCTCATGGAGGACGAGGTCAGAAACCTTCCCACAGACTACTCGCGCGGCCCGATGTGGGAGTCATACACGATGGTTGACCGCAACCTGTACACCGGGCAGAATCCGGCGTCCTCTGGCCCCCTGGCCACGATCATGCTCAAAAGCCTCTCGTAGGCACGGCACCGATCGCGTCGCCGCGCGCCAGCACGCACGACCGACGCAGCCTTCCGCGCGTTCGGGAGCGCCCGCCCGCCGCGTGCTTCCGGGCCGACTCGGACCTGGCGTGCCCGACGGGTCGGCACAGTCCCTGCGACCCTCCCGGCTCCGCTCGCGCGGGAGCGCCCCGCGGCGCGTGGCTGCGGAGCGCCTTTTTTTTGGGGGGGGTTAGTCGACCGGCTGCCCGTCGTACGTACCGCCCTTGCAGAGGTTGCCCGGCTCGTTGATCGCGGGCGTTCCGCCGCCCTGCTTGCACTGATTAGGGGTGACGTAGTGTGGGGCACCCTGTGCGGTGGCGGTGACGGTGGTGGTGGCGGCGGTGGCGGCGGTGGCGGCGCCGGTGAGGCCGAGTCCGGCGAAGGCTGCCGTGGCGATGACGGCGGCGAGGATTCGTCGAATGCGCATTTGGTTCCCCTTTCACGGATTGCCTCAGTTGGGGCACTAATCAGCTTGATCTTCATCCATGTGGGTGGCACGTCACGTTACGCCATTCGGGTGACAGTGCTGTCGGGTGCGGGGTCGGCGCCGCGACCCGTCGGACCGGCGATATGCAGGGCGTTTCGTCAAGCGGTGCAGGGGTGACCCGCCCCCGGCGTGGTGGGCTGGGGTCTGGCGGGGGTCCGGGTGGGGTGCGTGTCCTGGCGACGACGCGCGGTCAGCCTGATATGCGCGGGTTGGTTACCGCATGACCGGTTGTGCGTCGGGAGCGGGCCGCTCGTCTAGGCGAAGATGCCCCACCGCTGATGGCGGCTGTCGTGCACCGTCTGGAGGCTTCTCATGGCTTCCATCCTGCATCATCCGAGACATCCCAGCAGGTCAAAGCCATGTCTGGGGGTGTCTAAACGGCCTGGACGAAGTCGTCGAAGACCAGGGTGTGGGCGGCTTCGGCCGGCCCCTCGCGGTCCTTCTGCAGGACGATCAGGTCGCGCGGGCGTTCCTTGGCCTGGACGTACCCGGGCGCGAACCGGCGGTTGAAACCGACCATCAGGGAGCGGCCGGTGCGGCCGGCCAGGTCGACGAGCCGGCGGGCGCCGTCGACGGTGTAGTCGAGCGGCTTGTCGACGTAGACGTCGACGCCGGCCGTCAACAGCTGCTCGACGATCGGGACGTGCTGGTCGGTGGCGGCGTGCACGAAGGCGACGCGGATGCCGCTGTCGATCAGCCCGCCCAGGTCGGTGAAGCGGTGCTCGGCCGCGACGCGGTAGGTCTCGCCGAGCCGGTCGAGCTTGGCCCGGTCACGGGTCATCAGGCGCAGGTCGAGGCCGGGGAGCGCGGCGAGGACCGGCAGGTACGCCTTCTGGGCGATGTCACCCAGACCGATGACGCCGACGGGGAGTGGGGCATCGGAGCGGTCGAACTCATCGGGTCCCCTGCGGTGCGCGCGGTCATCGGGCGCACCCACCCTATTCGGACACTCGCTCTGCAGGTGCCGACCGGTTTGCCGGTACGTGAGCCCGGCGGCGGGCACCTGTTCGTCGCAGGCCCGCTGGCGGGTTCGCGGGGCCGGGCCGACGATTGTGGGCAGCAGGTCCGGGCGGTTTGTGGTCCGGCCGTGAGGTGGAGGCGGATGGTCATGTCGCGTTTTGCCGGCGGGAGAAATCGGGCGCCGATGTCGACCGTGTGTCAGCGGGTCGGGCTGGGCGCTGTCGCGCTCGGTTGCACGGTGCTGATGGCCGCCGGATGCGGCTCGTCGTCGACCACATCGTCGTCGGCGTCGTCGCGTCCGTTCTCTCCTGATGTGAACTCCTTCTCGGGCCAGCTGCCGTCCCCGGTCGCCTCGGCCAAGGCTTCGCTGCTGGAATCGGCTTCGGCGGCCGCGTCTGCGGCATCGGCCGCGGCCTCCTCGGCGGCGGCGTCCCAGTCTGCGGCGGCAGCCTCGTTCGAGGCGTCGGTCTCGGCACAGCTGGCGGCCGGCCGGGCCGAGGCGCAGTCCGTTCTGTCGAAGACGGAGGGTGCGGGCAACGCGATGGGGGACGTCACGATCACCGGTCTGCCCAAGGCGCGGTCGGCGGGCTTCAACGCCGCGACTGTGACCATGGTGAACAGCACGCGTTCGACCGCGTCGTACGCGATCAAGGTCGAGTTCCTCGACGAGACCGGCAAGCCGGTGGACACCGTCTTTCTGGGGGCGAAGAGCGTCGCGCCGGGTGGCAAGGCGACTCCCACGGCGTTCACCACGATGGACCGGGACAAGGCGCTCGTACCGCGCGTGGTCCAGGCTCAGCGGTACTGAAACACGCGGTCATGACCTTCCCGGGCAACCGGTTCCCGGGGGAGGCTCCTCCGGCGCCAGGGCTTGCCTGACACTTCCCGCCGCGCGCTGCTGCGACGCGCATGGTGCGGCAGCCCTCGGCGCCCGGCCCCTTCGCGAACCCGTGGGACCGGGCGGACAGTGGAGGAAGAGCGCCAGAAAGGTCTGATGATCATGGACCGGTACCCTCCCATCGCCGAGCACGGCCTTGTCGGCGACCTCCAGACCGCCGCTCTGGTCTCCTCCCGGGGAGTCGTCGACTGGTTCGCGGCCCCCCGGTTCGACTCGCCCAGTGTCTTCGCGGCCCTGCTGGACCACGACCGCGGCGGTTACTTCCGCCTCGCCCCCGAAGAGGAGTCCACCACCTGCAAGCAGCTCTACTACCCGGACACCGCGGTCCTGGTGACACGGTTCATGTCGCCCGACGGGGTCGGCGAGGTCTTCGACTTCATGCCACCGGACCGGACGGGCACACCCACCGACCGGCACGTGCTGGTCCGCGGGGCGCGGGCCGTACGCGGCACGGTGCGCTTCACCCTGGAGTGCAGGCCGCGCTTCGACTACGGCCGGGCCGGCCATGAGCTCGACCTGCGCGACGACACCGCGGCCTTCCGGGCGCCCGGCATCACCGCGTACCTGCGGAGCACCGTGCCACTGCGCCCGGACGGCGCCGAGGCCCGGGACGTCCGGGGGGAGATCACCCTCACCGCGGGCGAGCACGCCGCCGCCGTCCTGACCGTCTGCGGCCCGGACGGCCCCCTCCCGCCTCCGCCGACCCCCGACGGCGTGACCGAGCAGCTGTGGGCGGCCGTGGACTTCTGGCAGCGCTGGGTACGCGGTTCCCGCTACCGCGGCCGGTGGCCCGGCGCGGTGAACAGGTCCGCCATCACCCTCAAGCTGCTCACCTACGCCCCCACCGGCGCCCCGGTCGCCGCCGCCACCATGGGACTGCCCGAGCAGGTCGGCGGGGAACGCAACTGGGACTACCGCTACACCTGGGTCCGCGACGGCTCGCTGTCCGTCCGGGCGCTGCTCGACCTCGGATTCGTCGAGGAGGCCGAGCAGTTCACCCACTGGCTGGGCGAGCGGCTGGGCGACCGCCTGCGCGGTACGGACGGCATGGACGGCATCGCGAGAGAACCCCTCCAGATCATGTACCGGGTCGACGGGGACCCGGAACTCACCGAGGAGATCCTCGAACACTTCGAGGGCTACCGCGGCTCCCACCCGGTACGGGCCGGGAACGCCGCCGCCGACCAGCTCCAGCTCGACATCTACGGCGAGGCGCTCTACGCCCTCGCGGAGAGCCGGGAGATCGGCCTGCGGGCCGGCTACCACGGCTGGAAGAACCTGGCCCGTACGCTCGACTGGCTCGCCGACTCCTGGGACCGTCCCGACGAGGGCGTCTGGGAGACCCGCGGCGGACGCAAGGACTTCACCTTCAGCCGGGTGATGTCCTGGGTGGCCTTCGACCAGGGCCTGCGCCTGGCGGCCGACTTCAGCCGCCCCGCCGACACCGTCCGCTGGACCGCCGCGCGCGACGCCGTCCTCGAACAGGTGATGGAGCGCGGCTGGAACGAGAGGGAACAGGCCCTCACGCAGTCCTACGGGAGTGACGTCCTGGACGCCTCGTTGCTGCTCATCCCCAGGGTCAGGTTCATGTCTCCCCGGACGGAGAGCTGGTTGAAGACGCTCCGTGCGATGGAGCGCACGCTGGTGTCCGACAGTCTCGTCTACCGCTACGACCCCGTGGCCTCCCCCGACGGTCTGCACGGCTCGGAGGGCACCTTCAGCCTCTGCACCTTCCTCTACGTCGACGCCCTCGCCCGCGCCGGGCACCTGCGGCCGGCCCGCTACGCCTTCGAGAAGATGCAGACCTACGCGAACCACGTCGGCCTCTTCGCCGAGGAGATCGGTCCCAGCGGCGAGCAGCTGGGCAACTTCCCGCAGGCGTTCACCCATCTCTCGCTGATCATGGCCGCCACCACCCTCGACGAGGCCCTGGACAAGGCCCTCGACCAGCAGCAGGGCTACTGACCGTGCCCGGACGGGCTCGGCCCGCCACCCCGACGAGCGACGGGCCGAGCCCGGGGTGGCGAACTGCCTGGGTGGTCCTCCCCCGGCCGGTCTACTGCTTGAGCCCGTCGAAGGCGACGGCCAGGTGCCGGGGCCCCCGCAGGACCGCGTTCTGGCGGTACGGCGGCGGGTCCTCGACCAGCCGCAGGTTGTCGAGCCGGCGGGTGAGCTCGGTCAGCGCGATCTGCGCCTCCAGCCGGGCGAGCGGCGCGCCGAAGCAGTTGTGCAGGCCGCTGCCGAAGCCCAGGTGCTGGTTGTCGGGCCGGTCGGGGATGAAGCGGTCCGCGTCGAGGAACCGCTGCGGGTCCCGGCTGCCGGAGGCGAGCATCAGGTACAGCGGGGCGCCCTTGGGGATGATCGTCCCCGCGACCTCGATGTCGCTCAGCGGGGTGCGGTGCGGAATGAACTGCACGGGCGGCTCGAAGCGCAGCAGTTCCTCCACCAGCGGGACCACCAGGTCCGGGTCCTCCCGCAGCCGCTGGAGGACGTCCGGGTTGCGCAGCAGGGTGAGCATGCCGTTGGTGATCAGGTTGACCGTGGTCTCGTGGCCGGCGATCAGCAGCAGGGTCGAGGTGATGACCATGTCCACCGGCGACATCTGGCCGTCCGGTCCGTGGCCGGTCGCCAGGGCGGACAGCATGTCGTCGCGGGGCGAGCGGCGGCGCTCCTCGATCAGGCCGGCCAGGTAGCCGGCGAGGTCGACCCGGGCCTGCCGGATCGCCTGCTGCTTCGCCTCGCGCTCCTCCTCCGTGCCGTGGCCGGGGTCGAGACCGCTGGCGATCGTGTCGGCCCAGCCGTGGAAGCGACTCTCGTCCTCATGGGGGACGCCGAGCAGCCGGCAGATCACCGTGACGGGGAAGGGGTAGGAGAAGTCGTCCACCAGGTCGATCTGTCCCCTGTCCCGGAAGCCGTCGATGAGGCCGGACACGATCTCGCCGAGCTCGCCGCGCATCTCGTAGACCCGCCGCGGGGTGTGCGGCGGCCCGAACGGACGCATCGCCAGCCGACGCAGCCGGTCGTGCTCGGGCGGGTCGAGCCGCAGGAAACTGGGCGGCAGGTTCGGGTCCTCGACCTGTCCGACGGCGCCGGCCACCTCGGGGCTGAGATTGCGGACGTCGGAGCTGACCCGGGGATCGTGCAGCAGGTGGTGGATCTCCCAGTACGTGCTGACCAGGTAGACCCCTGTCTCGTCCCGCACCACCGGGGTCTTGCGCAGCTCGGCGTACAGGGGGTAGGGGTCGGCGCGATTCGCGTAGTCGGTGATCTGGCGCAGGAGCGCGACCGACGTCATGGTGTGGGTCCTTCCAGGTCAGGCGCGGAGTGGGGTGAACGAGATCCGCCGCTCGGACGGCGAGTGGCCGCTGAGCGTCACGGTGGGGCCGTGGCTGGGCATCGACGGGTCGGGGAACTCCGCCGGTACCGGGTGCATCCCCTCGGGCCGCCGGTCGACGGTGGCGAACTCGGGTGGGAACGGCGCGGCCTGTTCGATCTGCCGCTGGTAGAACTCCAGCCACTTCGCCTGGTCGAAGGCGACGGCGGCGATGATGCGGCCCTGGAAGCCGTAGGCCGCGACGAAGCGGCGCTCGGCCAGCGACCCCTGGGTGACGATGATCTCGTCGGCCATGGGCGGCACACCGACGGACTTGATGTTGACCCCGAACTGGGCGGACCAGAAGGACGGCGTCCACACGTGCGGGCGGCGGTCCGAGCTGGCGCTGATCATGTTGTGGGCCGCGGTCTCGGCCTGCTCGATCGCATTGCCCCAGTGCTCCAGGGAGAGGAACTGGTAGCCGAAGAGCGGGTGCGGGGAACGGGCGACGTCCCCGGCGACGAACACGTCGTCGGTCACGATGCCCCGCACGTCGAAGGCCCGGCAGCCGGCGTCGCAGGCGATCCCGCGCGGACCGGCGCCGAGGCCGGAGGAGGCGAGCCACTCGGTGTTGCGGGTCGCTCCGAGGCACACCACCGCCACCTCGACCTCGACCGTGCTGCCGTCCGACAGGTGCGCGCGGCGCAGCCGTCCGGCCGAGTCCCCCTCCAGGCCGGTCACCGTGACACCGCAGCGCAGATCGACGCCGTGCTCGCGTTGCATGCTCGCGGCCACCTCGCCGACCACACCCCCCAGCGCGCCCACCAGCGGAGCCGCCCCGCGCTCCGCGACGGTGACCTCCAGGCCCCGCTCCCGGCAGGCGGAGGCGATCTCCGAGCCGGTGAACCCGGCCCCGATGACCAGCACCCGGCGCGGGCCCGCGTTCAGCCTGCGCTGCAGCCGGGCCGCGTCGTCGCTGGTCCGCAGGACGAAGACCCCGTCCAGCTCGGCCTCCAGCTCCTGCGGCCAGGGCCGGGCACGGACTCCGGTCGTGATCAGCAGCCGGTCGTAGTCGACCGCGTCACCGTCGGCGAGGTGCACCCGCTTGGCCGCCAGGTCCAGTCCGGTCGCCGCGACGCCGAGCCGCCACCGGGCGTCCACCGTCCGGCGCCGGGGCAGCCTGGTGTGGTCGACGGGTACCCGGCCGAGCAGGACCTGCTTGGACAGCGGCGGCCGGTCGTAGGGCTCGTTCGGCTCGTCACCGATCATGGTCAGGGTGCCGGTGAAGCCCTCGGCGCGAAGGGTCTCAGCGGCGCGCAGGCCGGCTATCGAGGCCCCGACGATGACGATGTGCCCCTCGCGTCTGAGCTTCTCCAGGGAACCGTCAAGCGACATGGGTGGCCTCCCGCTCGCCGTCGGGCGCCCCGCCCAGGTCCTCCACGGTGATGGCCTTCACCGGGCAGGCGTGTGCCGCGCGCAGCACGTCCAGCCGCTGCGCGTCGTCGGGCTCGGGGTCGTACATCAGCGCTTCCTCACCGTGCATGGTGAACGCATCCGGGGCCAGGAAGGCACACTGCGCGTACCCCTGGCACCGGTTGAGGTCAACGACAAGCCTCATCAGGTCTCCGCTTCTTCGGCGAGGTGGCCGTGCCGTGGCGCTGCCACCGATCCGTTCTCCGGTCCTCGGCCGGCAGGCCTGCCGCGATCCGAGCGCGGCCCGGGCCGGTGGTGTCCCCGGTCCACCATGGGAGGGCCTCCCACAGCGACGCACGCTCACCGATCCATTGGGGTGAGGCGTGCCCTGCAGTCGGTCAGCCCACCGAAGCAGCACCGCTCGAGTCCCGGAGGCCGCTGCGCCGTAGGTCTGAGAACCTCCCCGGCCGGGCCACCGCCTGCCCCGGGGCGGTCCACGACTCGGCACCCGGCCGGCGTCCGAACCCCGTCGATCGGCACAACTGGCGCTCCGCACTTCTGCCGGTGCTTCCGCCTGGCCTGACTGCCCGGCAGGTGGTCGAATCGTCCAGTCCACCTGGATCGGCACGCCCGGTCGCTCGTCTTCGAGGAGATGACATGTCCCTTCTGTCCCACCGCCGGAAGCTCGCCGCCGGAGGCGTGGCCGTCGCCACGCTCGCGATCTCCTGCGTCTCGGTCACGCCGAGCAGCGCGGACGGCCAGGTGCTCTGGACCCCGAGCACGAGCAAGGGCCCGTCCTCCTTCGCCGGTGTCCAGTGCGCGGCGGGCAACTTCGGCGTCGTCGACGACGCCGTCAAGGGCCGCGTGTGGCAGGCGTTCCAGGCCGCCGGGGAGGAGCGCTGCGAGACGCTCAGCCCCGACCTGAAGGACGGCGACACCTTCTACCTGGGCTGGTCGTCCAAGGTGGACATCAAGGACACGAACAGCCGCTACGTCTTCCAGCTCAAGTGCTCCCCGAGCACCGGCACGGCCAACCACCCGATCGAGATCGATGCGACCGGCGGCCGCGTCCGCCTCCAGGAGTGGGACACCGACCACGTCGCGCACTCGCTGTGGACCGCGCCGGTGTCCAACGGCCAGTGGCACTCCTACGCCCTGAAGATCCGCCTGGGTCGTACCGACGGCACCATCGACTTCTGGTTCGACGGCGTGAAGCAGACCTTCACCACCGGCTCGGGCACCTTCAAGGGCACCACCTCCGACGGCACCAGGAACTACCTCAAGTGGGGCTCGTACCACCCCTCCTCGGGCGATGCGACGAACACCTTCACCAGCCCGATCATGGCGACTACCCTGTCCGCGGCCACCTCCGGCTCGTAAGCACCCCTCCGGCTCCTGAGGATTCCGGTGGCCGCTGCTGCCCCGCCCCGGGCCGCAGCGGCCCGTCGATGCCGTGCCCGCCGATTTCGACCGCTGTTCAGCGGGTCGTGGTCCGACCGACGGTCGCCGACCAGTCCCGGTACCTACCGTCAGGTCCCACACCACTCGTGGGAGCGAACATGCACGACATCCAGGCATCAGATTCCGGCCCCTGTGCGGAGGCCCACACCCCGCACGCGTGCGGCTGCCCCCGGACGGCGGACCTCGACGGGAACGGGTCGGCCGCGGCCAGCCGCCGCCGGTTCCTGCACGGCGCCGGGCTGCTCGGGGCCGGGGCCGGCGCCGTGGGGCTCGGCCTGCTCGGCGCCGTGCCCGCGCAGGCGGCCGACGCGAAGGCCTCCGGTGACCCGAAGGCGTCCGGCGACCCGCAGGGCACGGCCGCGAAGACGGCGAAGGGCCGCGGGCGGTGGCAGCCCGATCCCGACAGCAGGCAGTTCACCCTGGTCGTCATGCCGGACACGCAGTACCTCTTCGACGAGGACCGGATCCACCCCGCCCCGCTCGAAGCCTCGGTCCGCTACGTGCTCGACGGCGGGGTGAACCGCGAGGGCGGGCAGGACGACAACATCGTCTTCCTGGCCCACCTCGGCGACGTGACCGAGCACGGGCTGCCCGTCGAGTACGCCGCGGTGACGAAGGTGTTCGGCCTGCTCGACGACGCCGGCGCGGCCTACGGCGTGCTCGCGGGCAACCACGACGTCCGCTCCTCGACCGACGACCAGCGCGGCAGCACCCCGTACCTGGAGACGTTCAGCCAGGCCAGGGCCGCCCGCACCGCCGGCTACCGCGGCTCCAGCCCGGACGGCTACAACACCTGCCACGTCTTCCGGGCGGCCGGCCGCGACTGGCTGCTCCTCTCGCTGGACTGGCGGCTGTCGGACGCGGGCTTCGCCTGGGCGAACGCGGTGATCGCCGCCAACCCGAAGCTCCCGGTGATCCTGACCACCCACGAGATGGCCTACGCCGACGACGGCGGCAAGGCGGAGCTGTCCGACTACGGGAAGCAGCTCTGGGACCGGCTGGTCAGCGGCAACGACCAGATCTTCCTCACCGTCAACGGCCACTACTGGCCGCCCGGCCGGACCGTCCTCACGAACAAGGCCGGCCACGACGTCCACGTCCACATCACCAACTACCAGGACCGCTACTACGGCGGCGCGGCGATGATCCGCGCGTACCGCTTCGACCTCGACCGGAACACCGTCGATGTCTCGACCTTCTCGCCGTGGATCCAGGAGATCGCGGCCGACGAACGCAACGCGCTGGCGGCCCAGGAGGCCGAGCTGACCTCCGACGTGGACCGCTTCTCGATCCCGATCGACTTCGAGCGACGCTTCGCCGGCTTCGCCCCCGTCCCGAAGCGCCCGGCACGCCGGGCGAGCGGGCTGCTGGTCCGCGACACCCTGGCCTACTGGCGGTTCGACAACGGCGGGGGCGACGGGACGGCCGTCTCCGATCGGCAGACCGTCAAGGACCTGACGGGGTTGGGCAACGACCTGGTCCGGCAGAGCGCCCCGGGCGCCCCCGACCAGGCGCTCCGCTGGTCGACCGACTACCACCCCGACCAGCCGGGCCACGGCAGCCTGCGCTTCGACAGCCAGGGCTCCGCCCAGCTCGGCGCCTACCTCCAGACCGTGCCCAACGCGCCGATGAACCGGGAGACCTTCGAACGCGGCTACACCGTCGAGGCGTTCTTCAAGCTTCCCGCCGACTGGGACTCCGCGCGCAGCCGCTGGTCCGCCGTCCTCAGCCGCTGGGGCATGAGCAGCGAGGCGGGCAAGAGCGGCCCCTCGACCGATCCGGACGAGCCCGTCGTCACGCTCAGCCTGTCGGAGGGACCCGGGCTCCAGTGGTGCGTGTATCCGCTCAACCAGACCGGGGCGTCGACCTGTTGGGGGCACCAGCTGCCGCTGGACCGGTGGTGGCACGTCGCGGTCGTCAACGACGGCCGGCTCAACCGGATGTACGTGGACGGCTGCGAAGTGGCCCGCAACCCGGCGACGCCGGCCGTCGGCCTGACCACCCTGGGGCGCCCGTGGATGCTGGGCGGCTACGCCTACGCGGGGTCGCTGAACAAGGTCTTCCACGGCTACCTCGGCGACGTCCGGATCGTGAAGCGGGCGCTCGCGGTCCGCGAGTTCATGATCGCCTGACGGGGCCACCGGCCCCGCACCGCCCGGGGTGCGGGGCCGGCCCGGTCAGGCCCGGATGCCGTCGAACTGGCGGACCCAGTACGGCGGTTGGCCCACCTGGCCGGGCCACTGCGACACGATCAGGGTCAGCGCGGACGCGCTCGGGCTGCCCGGGTGGATGTACCCGCCGTACAGGTTCGGCACCTGCAGGGCGGTGATCTGCGGCAGGGGTACGCTCCACGGGCTGTCCGGCCGGGGCGCGGTGCGGGTGAAGATCGTGCCCAGCCGCACGTCGAAGTAGCTCATGCAGTAGGTGCCGCCGATCCGCTTGACGGAGAACTCCCCGGTGTTGTTGCCGGAGAGGATCACCGAGGGCGGCGCGGCGGTGGTCCACTGCCAGGAGCCGTTCAGGTACGCCCAGTTCTGCTGCGCCTCGAACCGGCCGGCCCGGAAGTCGTCCGGCTGGTACCGGAACAACTGGATCGCGCCGCCGTCCGCGGAGTTGACGTGGGAGCCGTTCCAGCGCTTGGAGAACACGTACAGCCAGCCGTCGGGGTCGATGCCCGCGAACGACCACATGCCGTACAGGGACTGGTTCTCGCCCTGGTGGTCACCCGGCCAGTGGTACGCGTAGTCCTGCCAGGTCACGCCGTAGTCGTCGGAGTAGGCGACGCCGGACATCAGCGAGCCGTCGTGGCCCGGGTCCAGCACCGGGTCCCCGGGGGCGCCCCAGGTGTACACGGACGTGTACTGGAGGTAGGTGCGGCCGCCGAACTCGATGCAGTCGTTGGGGATCCGGCTGATCTCCCAGCCGTAGCCGTTGTCGACGCGGTGGGTGTAGCCGAAGAGCTGCCCGGCCTGCCCGCCGGTCGGCTGCGCCCAGGTGAACGAGATCGGCGTCGCTCCGGACGCGTCGAAGCCCGCCTGGTTCAGCATCACCGGGGAGCCGATGTAGGTGCCGCTCTGCTGGATGCCGGTCCAGGAGTCGCCGAACACGTAGCCCCAGGAGTTGTCGTGCTCCCGGTAGTACGGGATGGCCAAGTCGCCCGACCCCAGCCCCTGTTGACTCGCCGAGTCACCGGGCTGGTCGCACAGCGGGGTGCCGTTCTGCCCGGTCGTCGCGGCGACGGCCGGCCGGGCGGCCGCGCGGCCCGCCGCGCTCAGGCCCGCCGTGCCCAGCGCGAGTCCCATCCCGGCCCTGAGGACGGACCGCCGGCCGGGGCGTGAGGGGGTAGCCATGATCGATCCTCCGGTGCTCGGTTCCGGGCACCGGCGCGGTGCCCCGACCTGCCAGTGTGACGCCAGGCCAGGCACCGCTCCGACAGCGGCCGACGGCGCGTGGAAGCGCGGCACGGCGTACCCGGGGACGTCACCCGCGCGCGGCCCGGCCGGGCGGCGCACGGGCCGAGGCGGTGGCGCTCCGGGAGGCCGGCCGCACTCCGGACGGCGGAGCGGCAGTCCGTGACGGCGGCCTCCCGGCGCCCGGCCAGGGCTGGGGCCTGTCTGGACGGGCGCCGCGACGGGGTCAGCAGATCCGGGGCAGTTGTTCGCCCAGCGGCAGATCGACCACCCGGGTGCCCCCGAAGGCGGTGCGGGCGACGACCATCCCGGGGTGGTCCGCGACGCACTCGCCGATCACGGCCGCGCCGGCCCCGAGCGGATGGGCGCGCAGGGCGGCGAGGACCGCGTCCGCCTCCCCGCGCGGGACGAAGGCGACGAGCTTGCCCTCGTTGGCGACGTACATCGGGTCGAGACCCAGCACCGCGCACGCGTTGGCCACCTGGGGCGGGACGGGGACGGCGCGTTCGCTCACCACCACGCCCACCCCGGCCGCCACCGCGATCTCGTTGAGCGCCGCCGCCAGCCCGCCCCTGGTGGGGTCGCGCAGCACGTGCAGGTCGGGGGCGACGGCCAGCATGGCGTCGACCAGGCCGCCGAGCGCCGCGCAGTCACTCTGGATCTCGACCCCGAACTCCAGGCCCTCCCGGACGCTCATGATCGCCACTCCGTGCAGCCCGATCTGGCCGCTGACGATCACCACGTCGCCCGGGACGGCACGCTGCGGCCGGATGTCCACCCCGGCCGGGACGAGCCCGATGCCGGCGGTGTTCAGGTAGATCCCGTCGCCGTGGCCGGCCTCGACCACCTTGGTGTCCCCGGTGACCACCTCGACCCCGGCGGTGCGGGCGGCGGCGCCGAGCGCCCTGGCCACCCGGTCCACCACGGCCATCTCCACCCCTTCCTCCAGGATGAACCCGCAGGACAGGTAGACCGCCCGGGCACCGCTCATGGCGAGGTCGTTGACGGTCCCGTTGACGGCGAGGTCTCCGATGCTGCCACCGGGGAAGAACAGCGGCCGGACGACGTAGGAGTCGGTGGAGAAGGCGAGCCTGGCGCCGCCGAGCTCCAGGACGGCGGAGTCGCCGAGCGCGGCGAGCACCGGCCCGCCGAACGCGGGCGCGAAGATGTTCTCCACCAGTTCGGCGGACATCGCGCCGCCGCCGCCGTGCCCCATCACCACCCGGGGGTGGTCGCGAAGCGGCAGCGGACAGCTCCAACCGGAGAGGTCCGGCGCCTGCGCCGGCTCGACGTCCGGCGCAGGCGTGGGTACGACGGCGGGCCCGCTCAGGATCTCGGTGTCAGCCAACGGGGCTCGCCTCCTGGGGGACGGTCGGCGTGCCCAGACGCCGGTAGAGGTAGTACGCGGCGCAGGCTCCCTCGCTGGAGACCATGGTCGCGCCGAGCGGGGTCCGCGGGGTGCAGACCGTGCCGAAGGCCTCGCACTGGTGGGGTTTGAGCAGGCCCTGCAGGACCTCGCCGCTGCGGCACTGCGCGGGTTCGCGGGTGGTGATCCCCGCGACGTCGAAGCGGCGCTCGGCGTCCTGGTCCCGGTAGCGGGGCGAGAGCCGCCAGCCGCTCTGCGGGATGACGCCGATGCCCCGCCAGGCACGGTCGGTCACCTCGAAGACGTCTTCCAGCATGGCCCGGGCCGCCGGGTTGCCCTCGGGCCGGACGGCTCTCGGATAGGCGTTGTCGACGGTGTGCTCGCCGCGCTCCAACTGCCGTACGGTGCGCCGGATTCCTTCCAGGATGTCCAGGGGTTCGAAGCCGGTGACGACGATCGGGACCTGGTGGCGCTCGGCCAGTGCCGGGTACTCGTCGGTGCCCATCACGCTGCACACGTGCCCGGCGGCGAGGAAGCCCTGGACCCGGCAGTGCGGCGAGTTCATGATGGCCTCGATGGCCGGGGGCACCCGGACGTGCGAGACGAGCATGCTGAAGTTGCGCAGGCCCTGCCGCCTGGCCAGGTGGACGGCCATGGCGTTCGGCGGGGCGGTGGTCTCGAAGCCGATGCCGAAGAAGACGACCTCCCGCTCGGGGTTCTCCCGGGCGATCCGCAGCGCGTCGAGCGGTGAGTACACCACCCGGACGTCGCCGCCCTCGCCGCGGACCCGGAACAGGTCACGGTCGGTGCCCGGGACCCGCAGCATGTCGCCGAAGGAGCAGAAGATCACCTCGGGCCGGGCGGCGATCGCCAGCGCCCGGTCGATCACCTCCAACGGGGTGACACACACCGGGCACCCCGGGCCGTGGATCAACTCGACCTCGTCCGGCAGGAGTTGGTCGATGGCGTGCCGGATGATGGTGTGCGTCTGGCCGCCGCACACCTCCATCAGCGCCCACGGCCTGGTGACCGTCGCCCTGATGTCGGCGAGCAGGCCGCTCGCCAGCTCCGGATTCTGGAACTCCTCCAGGTACTTCACGGTCCGGCCTCCTCAGCCACTCGCGCCGCTTCCCACGGGTCGCCGAACTCCTCCTGCAGCAGGCCGAGTTCCGCGAAGAGGTCGAGGGTCCGTCGGGCCGACTCCTCATCCAGCCGCTGCAGCGCGAAGCCCACGTGCACGATGGCGTACTCGCCCACCCGCAGGTCGGGCAGGTACTCCAGGCACACGTCCTTGACCACTCCGCCGAAATCCATGACCGCCATCCGGGTCCCGTCGCGTTCCGCGATCTCCGTCACCCTGCCGGGCACCGCCAGACACATCCGCCCTCACTCCTCCCGGGTGGCCACCGAGCGGGCGGCCACCATCAGCTGGCCGAGCGCCAGCCCTCCGTCGTTGGGCGGCACCCGCCGGTGCCGCAGTACGGTGAAACCGTCCTCCCCGAGGCCGCGCGCGCAGGCCGAGGAGAGCAGCGCGTTGCCGAAGACACCGCCGCTGAGCGCCACCGTGCTGGTGCCGTGCCGCTCCCGGACGAACGCGCAGACCCGCCGGACCAGTTCGGTGACGGCGGCGTGGAAGCGCGCGGCGACCAGACCGTCGGGCGCGCCGGCGGACACGTCCGCCAGCACCCCGGCCAGCACCGGGCCGGGATCGGCGACCCAGCCGTCCGCCGTGGGCCGCAGCCCGAAGGCGTACCCCGGAGCGGAACCGAACCCGTGCGCCGCCGCCTCCAGTTCGATCGCCGCCTGGGCCTCGTATCCGGCGCGGTGGCAGATCCCGGCGAGCGACGACACCGCGTCGAACAGCCGCCCCATGCTGGAGGTCGGCACGCAGTTCAGTCCGCGCTCCAACTGCCTTTCCAGCAGCCGCAGTTCACCATCCCGACAGGCCTGGACCGACGGCAGCCCGGGCGTCCAGGGCAGGCCGGCGGCCCGCAGGTGCGCGAGCGCCGTCCGGTACGGGCGCTCGACCGCCGTGTCACCGCCGGGCAGCGGCACGTACCCGAGGTGGGCGAGGCGACGGAAGCCGGCGTAGTCGGCCAGCAGCACCTCGCCGCCCCAGATCGCGCCGTCCTCTCCGTAGCCGGTGCCGTCGAAGGCCACGCCGAGGACCGGCCGGCTCCCGTCCAGGCCGTGCTCGGCCATCACCGCGGCGATGTGGGCGTGGTGGTGCTGCACGCGGTGGACCGGGCGGCCGGTCGCGGTCCGTTCGGCGTGCCGGACCGAGCGATAGCCGGGGTGCCGGTCGGTGACCAGCAGCTCCGCTCGCACCCCGCTGACCGTGCTCAGCTGCTCGACCGCGCGATCGAAGGCCCGCAGGGTGGCCAGGTCGTCCATGTCCCCGATGTGGCCCGACAGCCAGGCGTAGCCGTCCCGGGCCAGCGCGAAGGTGTTCTTCAGGTCGCCGCCGACCGCCAGCACCGGGCGGACCGGCACCGGCAGGGGCAGCGGCAGCGGCGCGTACCCGCGGGAGCGGCGCAGCGGCAGTTGCTCGCCGTCGACCACCCGGACGACCGAGTCCTCGCAGGGGACGTGGATCGGCCGGTCGTGGGTGAGCCAGCCGTCGACCAGCGGGGCGAGCGTGGTCAGCGCCTCGTGGTCGTCGGTGACGATCGGCTCGCCCGAGAGGTTGGCGCTGGTCATCACCAGCAGGTCCGGCCCCGGTGCGGCGAGCAGCAGGTGGTGCAGCGGCGTGTAGGGGAGCAGCAGGCCGAGGTCGGGGCTGCGCGGGGCCGCCGCCGCGAGCGCGGGTCGCAGCGCGCCGGTGCGGCGCAGCAGCACGATCGGCCGCACCGCTCCGGTGAGCAGCTCGCGTTCGACCGGGCCGAGCGGCAGCAGGCCCTCGACCGTGGCGAGGTCACGGGCCATCAGGGCGAACGGCTTGTCGCCGCGCCGCTTGCGTCGGCGCAGCAGGGCGACGGTGTCGACGTCGCGCGCGTCGCACGCCAGGTGGTAGCCGCCGATGCCCTTGACGGCGAGGATCGCCCCGGCGGCCAGCCGCCGGCGCGCCTCGGCGAGCGCGGCCTCCCCGGCCAGGTCGGCGCGTCCGGGCACGATGAGGGCGAGCCGCGGTCCGCAGGCGTGACAGGACACCGGCTGCGCGTGGAACCGGCGGTCCGCCGGGTCGGTGTACTCCCGGGCGCAGTCCGGGCACATCGGGAAGCCGGCCATGGTCGTGTTGGCGCGGTCGTACGGCAGGCCGGTCACGATGGTGTGGCGGGGCCCGCAGTTGGTGCAGCTGATGAACGGGTGCCGGTGCCGGCGGTCCGCCGGGTCGGCCAGTTCGGCGAGGCAGTCGGCGCAGACGGCCACGTCGGGCGGGATCAGGGTGGTCCGGGGGCCGTCGGTCCGGGACGGGACGATGGCGAAACCGGTGCCGCCGGTGGCGGCCAGCGGCGCGGACTCCACCGAGGCCACCTGGGCCAGCGGCGGAGCGTCGTCGGCCACCCGCCGGCAGAAGGCGGCGACGGCCTCGCGGCCGCCCTCGACCTCGACCAGCACGCCCTCGCCGGTGTTGGTGACGCTGCCGGCGAGGCCGAGCTCACCGGCCAGCGTGTAGACGAACGGCCGGAAGCCGACCCCCTGCACCAGGCCGCGGATGGCGACCCGCCGCCGCTCCGGGCCCAGCGCCTGGCGACCGGTCGTCACGAAGGGTCCCGCACCACGGCCGGCGCGTGGTCGTGCTCCGCGTGGCCGTGCCCGTGCTGGTGCTCCGCGTGGCCGTGCCCGTGCCCGTGCTGGTGCTCCGCTTCCCCGCGGTGCTCCCCCGGTCCATGGTGGTGCCCGGGTCCATGGTCGACGGACATGACCGGCCGGTGCGGCTCGGCGCCGTCCAGGACGGCCAGCGCCCGCTCCAGCAGGACGCCGACGTTCCGGCCGGTCCGGGCCGAGGTGAGGACGACCTCCACCCCGGGATTGACCCGCGCGACGTTCGCCCGGAACGCCGTCTCGTCGAACTCCGCCGCCGCGGCGAGGTCGGCCTTGGTCACCAGCACCAGGTTGGCCAGCCCGAAGGCGGTCGGGTACTTGAGCGGCTTGTCCTCGCCCTCGGTCACCGAGGCCAGTGCCACCCGCAGTGACTCGCCGAGGTCGTAGGAGGCCGGGCAGACCAGGTTGCCGACGTTCTCCACGAAGAGCAGCCGGGTGTCGTCCGGCAGCCAGCCGGCCAGGTGTCCGGCGAGCATCTCCGCCTCCAGGTGGCAGAGCCCGTCGGTGAGCACCTGCTTCACCAACGCGCCCGAACGGGCCAGCCGCAGCGCGTCGTTCTCGGTGGCGAGGTCGGCGGTGAGCGCGGCGACCGGCACCCCGCGCCGCCGGGCCAGGCCCAACTCGGCCTCCAGCAGCGCGGTCTTGCCGCTGCCGGGGCTGGACAGCAGGTTCACCGCCACCGTCCCGCGCGCGGCCAGGGCCGCCCGCAACTCCCCTGCGCTGCCGTCGTTCCGGGCGAGGATCGCCTGGCGCAGGTCGACCGTGCGACACATCGGCATCAGCCTTTCTGATCGGCCTGGACGCCGGGGCGCTCGGCCCATTCGACGTCGAGGATCTGCAGCTCGCGTCCGGACAGCAGCTCGACGCTGCCGCCGGCGCAGCTCGGGCAGCCGAGGTCCGGCGGCATGCCGACGGCCCACTCGACCGCGCAGGGGGTGCAGCGGGCGCGTGCCGCGACGGACTCGGCCTGCAGCGCGGCCCCTTCCAGCAGCGTTCCGGCGCAGGCGAGTTCGAAGCAGAAGTCGAGTGCCTGCGGGACCACGCCGGCCAGTTCACCGACCCGCAGCCGTACCCGCGCGACACCCTGGGCCCCGTGTTCACGCGCGGCCCGGTCCACCTGCTCGACGACGGCGGCGGCGATCGACATCTCGTGCATCGGTCCCTTCCCACGGCCGGCGGCAACGGGCCCCATTACAGGGCGCGGTGGCGTCGACGACTCGAAGCCGCGCCGCCACCGCGCCCGCGGCTGCACCGTTCGCAGCAATCCGCGCCTCACATCCGTGACAGGCGCAGGTACCGCCTGAGGTCCGGCAGGCTCTGCCAGACCAGGGTCGCGACCCCTGCCAGCAGGGTCGCGCAGAGCAGTTTCCTCAGCATGGTGTTGTCTCCTTCTCCGGTTGTGTGACCTCGTCCACGACCCGCAGGATCATCTGGACCGCCTCCTCGACGGCGGCGGCGACCGGGGTGCTCAGCCCGATGCCCTCCTCCAGCGACGCCGGCTCGCACCCGACCACCAGCACCCGTCCGGGTGGCTCGCCGCCGGTGCCGGCGGCGAGCGTGGCCAACAGGGCGAGCACCGCGTCGGGCCCCATCCGGTGCCCGTCCAGCACCGGTGCCTCCAGCGGTTCGGCGGCCGCTTCGATGAGGTAGACCGTGCCCGGCGCCCCGCCGCGGCAGGTGGCGTCCACCAGCACCGCGGTCCGGTAGCCGTCGAGCAGCCGGTACGCCAGGTCCACCCCACGGACGCCGACGTCGACCACTTCGACGCCCGTCGGCACCGGGTGGGCGGCGAGCCGGCGGACGGTCTCCACGCCGAACCCGTCGTCGCCGAGGAAGATGTTGCCCACCCCGGCGACCAGGACCGCCCCGGCGTTCACGGGCCCTCCGTCCGGACGGCGCCGTCCGCCGGTGGCGGGGCCTCGTCCAGCGGGGTGACCTCGTCGGGTTGGAAGTAGCGGAACCGGCCCTGCGCCCGCCACAGGTCCGCGCCCGGGTCGCCGTCCACCGTGACCGCCAGGTGCACCGACCCGTCGACGTCGTGGAGCACCGCCTCGACGACGGCGGTCCGCCCGTGCAGGAACAGGTCCTGGGCATCGGTGCGCCGCCGCCCGGGCCGCAGCAGGACCCGGCTGCCGGCGCCGACGGAGTGGCCGTCGACGAGCACCCGGTCCCGCTCGGGGTCGACCGCCGGATCATTGCCCGGGTCCCACCAGGGCTGCTCCGCCTCGGGAGGGCCCCCGGTGATCTCGCGCAGCCCGCGGACGGCTCCGTGCAGGCGCTCCAGGACCTCGGGCGGCATGGAGTCCGCCAGGTCGATCACGGCGCCGGCCCGTTCGTCGGTGCCCCGGGCCTCCCGCTTCTCCTGGTCGGTCAGGGCCGCCGTCCGCAGCGCCAGGATCTCGTCGATCTCGGTGGCGTCGTAGAGGGTGCCGAGGCTCTCCGGGGCGACCTGCGGGTGGTCCTCCAGGATGATCGGCGAGGAGAGCACCACCCGGCGCCCGCGGTCCGGTCCGGCCAGCACCGGCCAGGTGTGCTCGTTGCGGCACCGCTCGACGGCCGGGCGGGCCCACTCCGGCGGGTCGGTGACGGACAGGAAGCAGCCGTGCTCCAGTCCGAGCAGCAGGTGTGCCGAGACGAGGGAGCGCGGCAGCGCCTCCTCCCGGCGGGCATGCCGGGCCGGTGTCCAGGTGGAGGTGTTCTCCACCACCACCGTCAGGCGCTGCGCCCGGTACGGGCCGGGGAGTTCCTCGGCGGTCAGCCGCAGCAGGCCGTCGACCTGTTCGCGGCGACGCACCAGTCGGCCGACGGCCGCGTCGTTCTCGCGCAGCAGTTCCGTCTCGCCGACGCCCGGCAGCCGGAACGGCCGCAGCACCCCGTCTGCGGCCAACTCCTCGACCGGAAGCAGCAGTTCGATTCGCTCCTCGACGGCCTCGTCCCACGCGACGAACACCCGGTCGGCGAGCTCCAGCCGTTCCACCGGCTCGAAGCCCCCGGTGGCGGTGGCCCGTTCGACGATGCGCCGCTGGACGCGCAGGAAGCGCAGTTCGACGGCCAACCGGTCGCCGCCGCGCGGTTCCACCAGGCACTCGGTGCGCTGGTGGGAGTGCTCGCCGCCCTGCGCGGTGTACTCGGGCGGGACCAGGACGCCGAACTGCCAGCGCAGCCGGTTCTTGGCCGCCGAGGCGCGGTACGGGTAGAGCACGTAGCCCTCCAGCAGCACCGCGTCGGCGATCTGCCGGGCGGCCGCGAAGCCGCTCTCGATCCCGGCCGGGAAGGCGCTCACCGGGCCCCCTCCCCGACCGCCGTCGTCGCGAGCAGTTCCCGCACCGTCGCCTCCCAGGAGGGCAGGGCCCGCCGGGAGCGGTAGGCCAGCAGGGCGTCCATCAGGTCGTCCGGCAGCCGCAGCCAGCCGCAGCCGGGGAAGTGCTGGTCGATCGCCTCGCGCCAGACCCGCACCGGCATCCGCACCGAGGCCTCCTTGTCCCAGGGCACCGGGGTGACCTGGAAGCCGCCGGGGCCGGCGAAGGCGGTGCCGGAGAAGAGCAGCAGCAGCGGCACCTCGCCGCCGTCCAACGCCCGGAAGTAGCGGGCTGAGGCCACCTCCAGGTCGTAGCTGCACGGCACCACCAGGTCGGCCTCGGTCTCGCCGGTGAATCCGGGCACCAGCAGCGGCACGGTGGCGAACTGGAGCGGGTTGAGCGTGGTCGCCCAGCGCTCCCGTTCGCCGAACAGGTCGGTCAGCCGCTCGCCCTCCGCCCCGCTGTAGGACCGGCGGCCCGGTTCGATGCGCAGCTGGCACTGGAGCGCGAGGGCGTGCACCCGGGTGTCGGCCGGGGCGGTGATCCGCAGTCGGAACACCAGGGTCGGCCCGGCCGCGTACGGTTCGGAGCGCACGCCGGTACAGGCGAAGCCGAGGGCGGTCACGCCGTCACCTCCGCGGGCAGGGGACGGGCCCGGACGGCCAACCTCGCGAAGAACGCGTCGAGTTCGGCCCGCGCCTCGGCCCCGCCGTCGAAGCCGTGCCAGCACAACCGCAGTCGGCCGACCAGCTCGTAGCAGACGTCGATCGGCACCAGGAAGCACTCGACGAGCCCGCCGTCCCGGCGCAGCAGCAGGGCCTCCACGTCCGGCTCCAGAGCGGCGGCCAGCCGGCTCTCGCCGAGGGCGCGCTGCCAGGCCTCCTCGTCCAGTTCGCTCTCGGTGGCACCGGCCGGCCCGGGGTAGCAGGCGAGCAGCCGGTCCAGCGCGGCGTTGCGGAACAGGAACGCGGTGCCGACCGGGATCCCCAGCACCGACCAGGACCGCTCGTCCAAGGGCCCGTCCGGATCGACCAGGCAGCGGGCCGGCACGCTGCGGTAGCGGCCGTCGGACGCGCCCGGCTGCTGGAACAGCAGGCCGCAGGCGGTGCAGGCGCAGGTCAGGGCGCGCTCCTCGGTGTCCACCAGGTGGCGGTGGCCGGGGGGCAGGTCCAGGCCGCAGAACTCGCACCGCTCGGGCCGCGGCGGCGCGGGCTCGCGCAGCCGGTGCAGCAGGGCGGTGCCCGCGTGGGAGAACCGGCGGGTGCTCATCGCGCCTCCGCGGGCAGGGTCGGGCGGGTGCCGATCTGCAGCAGCTGCGGGGCGCGTTCCAGCTCCAGGGCCGTCACCTCGGGCGCGTGGCAGGCGAGTACGGCCTCCACCTCCTGCTCGCCGCAGCCACAGCCGGAGGCCGTCCGGCGCAGCCGCAGCGTGCCGGTGCCCGGGTCGAAGCCGAGCACCTCGATCTGCTCGGGCAGGGCGGCGAGCGCCCGGCCGATCCGGGCGGTCACGTCCTCGGGGTGCAGATCGTGCAGGAGCAGCAGCCCGGCCACGACCGGGTCGTCCAGCAGCCGCGCCAGGACGGACGGGGGCAGCGCGGGAACGAGCCGGGCCAGCCCCCCGCCGTAGAACTCCATCAGGTCGCGGACGAGTTGCTCACCCGCCTGCTCGGCACCGCTGCCGGCCAGGGCGTCCAGGGTCTCCTGGATGCGCCGGCCGGTCTGCTCGGCCGTCATCCGGCCAGCCCGCTCAGGCCGGTGGGCACGTGCATGGTCTGCAGGGTGCGCCCGCCCCCCACGTACATGTGCACGCCGCACGGCAGGCAGGGGTCGAAGCTGCGCACCGTGCGCATGATGTCGATGCCCTTGAAGTTCTCCGGGGTGTTCTCCTCGAAGATCGGGGTGTTCTGCACCGCGTCCTCGTACGGGCCGGGGGTGCCGAAGCTGTCGCGGACGCTGGCGTTCCACGGGGTGGGCGGGTACGGGTGGTAGTTGGCGATCTTGCCGTCGCGGATCACCATGTGGTGGGAGAGCACCCCGCGCACCGCCTCGGTGAAGCCGCAGCCGATCGACTCGTCCGGCACCTCGAAGCGCTCCCAGGTCTGGCTGCGCCCGGCGCGCACCTCGTCCAGCGCCTTCTCCGCGAAGTGGAGGGCGGCCGCCGCCGCGTACGCCTGGAAGTAGGTGCGGGCGCGGTTGCGCTCGATGGCGTTGCTCCACTGCGGGATCTTCCACTCGAAGGTGGTCTCCGGCTTCGTCATCGAGCGGGGCAGGTTGATCTGCACGCTGTGCCCGGTGGCCTTGATGTAGCCGATGTCGACCAGCCCCGACAGGGCGGTGGACCACAACCGGGCGATCGGGCCGCCGCCGGTGTCCAGGGCCAGGTAGTCCTTGCCGTCGAACCAGCGGGGGGACATCACCCAGCTGTACTTGTCGTCGAAGTCGCGCTTCTGCGGGGCGGGGATGGTGTGCTGGTTCCAGGGGTGCCGGGGGTCGACCGGGTTGCCCAGCGGGTCGTGGGTGACGAAGAGCTCCTTGCCCTGCCAGTCCTCGTAGTAGGAGCTGCCGAGCAGGATCCGGATGCCGAGGTTGATCGTCGTCAGGTCGTTGGTGACCAGCTTGCCGTCCACGATGATGCCGGGGGTGACGAACATCCTGCGGCCCCAGTCCGACATGTTGCGGTACGTGAAGTCGCAGTGGTCGGGGTCGTTGAGGCTGCCCCAGCACCCGAGCAGGACCCGTCGCCGGCCGACCTCCTCGTAGCCGGGCAGCGCCTCGTAGAAGAAGTCGAAGAGGTCGTCGTGCAGCGGCACGACCTTCTTCATGAACTCCACGTACCGCATCAGCCGGGTCAGGTAGTCGGTGAACAGCTGAACCGTCGCCACCGTGCCGACGCCGCCCGGGTAGAGCGTGGAGGGGTGCACGTGGCGGCCCTCCATCAGGCAGAACATCTCCCGGGTGTACCGGCTGACCTGGAGCGCCTCACGGTAGAACTCGCCCTCGATCGGGTTGAGCGAGCGCATGATGTCGGCGATGGTCCGGTACCCGTGGTCGCCGGCGTGCGGCGCCTCGGTGCGCTCGGCCAGCTCCAGCACGCCCGGGTTGGTCTCGCGGACCATCTTCTCGCAGTAGTCGACCCCGACCAGGTTCTCCTGGAAGATGTTGTGGTCGAACATGTACTCGGCGGCCTCGCCGAGGTTGATGATCCACTCTCCGAGGTGCGGGGGCTTCACGCCGTACGCCATGTTCTGGGTGTAGACCGAACAGGTGGCGTGGTTGTCGCCGCAGATCCCGCAGATCCGGCTGGTGATGAAGTGCGCGTCCCGCGGGTCCTTCCCGCGCATGAAGACGCTGTAGCCGCGGAAGACCGAGGAGGTGCTGTAGCACTCCGCGACCCGCTTCTGCTTGAAGTCGATCTTGGTGTGGATGCCGAGGCTGCCCACGATCCGGGTGATCGGGTCCCAGGACATCTCGGTCAGGCCGTTGCCGTCGCCGGCCGCCTTGGTAGTCGGTGCCATCGTGTGTGTCGTGCCCTTCTCTGCGAGCGGGGAGGGGGAGCGGGCGGCGGCGACGGGCCGCACGCCCGCAGGCGTGCGGCCCCGGGCGTCACCAGGGCGGGCGGTAGCCCGTGGTCAGGCGGCCGCCCTTGTGGCGCCACTTCGGTTCCTTGTCGACGGTCTTCTGGGTGATCGCGCGCAGTCGGCGGATCAGCGCCCCGTACGCGGAACTGGCGTCGGTGGAGACCCGCGCGCCGGGCGGCGGATCCATGAACGGCATGAACTTGTCCGGGAAGCCCGGCATGGTGCAGGCGATGCAGATGCCGCCCACGTTCGGGCAGCCGCCGATGCCGTTGGTCCAGCCGCGCTTGGCGACGTTGCACTTGACGACCGGACCCCAGCAACCGAGCCGCACCAGGCACTCGGGGGTGCCGTACTCCGTGGCGAACTGGCCCTGCTCGTAGTAGCCGCCGCGGTCGCAGCCCTCGTGCACGGTGGCGCCGAACAGCCAGGCCGGCCGCAGCTTGTCGTCGAGCGGGATCATCGGGGCGGAGCCGGCCAGCTGGTACAGCAGGTAGGTGAGCGTCTCGGCGAAGTTGTCGGGCTGGATCGGGCAGCCCGGCACGCAGACGATCGGCAGCCCGGCCTTGGACTTCCAGTCCCAGCCGAGGTAGTCCGGCACGCCCATCGCACCGGTCGGGTTGCCGGCCATCGCGTGGATGCCGCCGTACGTGGCGCAGGTGCCGATCGCCACCACGGCGGTGGCCTTGGCGGCGAGCCGGTCCAGCCACTCACTGGTGGTGATGGGTTGGCCGGTCGCGGGATCGTCGCCGAACCCGCACCAGTAACCCTCCTTCTTGATCTTCTCGTTGGGGATGGACCCCTCGACGACCAGGACAAACGGGTCGAGCTCGCCGCGGTCGGCCTTGAAGAACCACTCGACGAAGTTGTCCGCGCCCTGGACCGGGCCGCACTCGAAGTCGATCAGCGGCCAGTGCACCGCGACCCGGGGCAGGCCGGGCAGCGCACCGGTGACGATCTCCTCGATGCTCGGCTGCATGGCGGCGGTCAGCGAGACGGAGTCGCCGTCGCAGCTGAGACCGGCGTTGATCCAGAGAATGTGCACCACGTCGGTGTCGGTTGTTGCAGCACCCATGAGGATGCCTCCTCGGGGATGGGAGCCGGACGAAATGGCTCAACCACAGTCATAGCAACGGTTCGGACCGAACGCCGGTCAGGGAAGCCGAAGGGGTTGCCCGAGGGGCGCAAGCCGACGGGGCCGTTCGGGTCACCGGGCTGCGCGGAGCCCGGCGGGCACGGGGCACTTTCGGACCGGAACGATCCGCGACGCGGGGCAGGGCGATTCGAGGGAGAAGGACCGGCGGCGCATCACCGAGGGCGGGTTCCGGAACCGACCCACCGGGCGCCACCGCCGGGGCCGGTACGGATCAGGCCGAGCCGCCCCGGACCGGGCCGCTGCTCTCCCGGACGATCAGCGTGGGCCGCAGCAGGTGCAGGGCGTTGGTGGACGCGCCGCCGCTCTTGACGGCCCGCAGCAGCAGTTCGATCGCCTGCTGCGCCATCTCGCGCTTGGGGATCGCCACCGTGGTGAGCGGCGGACGCGAACGCCGGACCTCCTCGATGTCGTCGTGTCCGACGACCGACAGGTCCTCCGGGACGGAACGCCCGGCCGCGGTCGCCGCGTCCAGCGCGCCCAGGGCCAGGACGTCCTGGGTGGCGAAGATCGCGGTCAGGCCGGGGTCGGCGGCGAGCGCGGCGCCGGCGGCGGCGAACCCTCCGGCGGCGGACGACTCGGGGGTGCTGAAGACCGCGCTGTCGGGGATCGTCAGGCCGTCGGCGGCGAAGGCGCGCCGGAACCCGGCCACCCGGCCGGCGTGCGAGGGGAGGCTGGCCAGCACGGCGACGCGCTCGTGCCCGAGGTCCCGCAGGTGTCGGCCGGCGAGGTAGCCGGCGCGCTCGTAGTCGATGGTGACGACCGGGTGGGTGTCCGGCGCCTCCGTCTCCCAGGCGCACAGCACCACGGGGAAGCGGGCGTCGGCCAGCAGCGGCAGGTGGTCGATCAGGTCGCGGTCGCCGGCGATCAGCAGCGCGTCCACCAGGCGGCTGGAGAGCCCGGCCAGCTGCCGCCGGGCGCGTTCGCCGTCCAGCCGGGTCGTGCAGAGCAGCAGGTGGTAGCCCGCGCGCTCCAGCAGGTCCTCCACCTCCTGGACGATCTCGGAGTAGAAGGGGCTGGTCACCGTGGGGACGAACAGGCCGACGGTCATCGTGGTGCCGGTGGCCAGCGATCGGGCCACCAGGTTCGGGGTGTAGCCGAGTTCCTCGATCGCCGCCCGCACCCGGGCCTCGGTCGCCGGCCGCACCGGGATCCGGCCGGTGACGACGTTGGAGACCGTCTGCTTGGTGACCCCCGCACGCTCGGCCACGTCCTGCATCGTCACCATGAGCGTCCACTCCCGAAATGCTTTACCGGTCCAAGAAATGCCCGGCAAATCTACCGCCGCCGGAGTGGGCGGTCAATCCTCCCCGCATCCTGCGACAGTGCCGACCTGTGAAGATCCACAGGTCGGCGACGTCACGACTTCGCATCGGTCGACAACTCTCGCGACAGGGTCTTGTTTTACCGGTCAAGTGAACCCTACTGTTCCCACCCAGCGCGCTGCTGTGCAGAGCAGAACCCGTCGACGCACGGCGGATGCGGGCGTCCCGTTGAGAGGAACAGCGCATGAACAGCAAGACGAAGACCGCCAGACGCGTCGTCGGCGTGGCGACGGCCGTGGTGCTCGCGGCCGGTGCGAGCGCCTGCGGCAGCGGCGGGGCGGGCGGCGGCGCCAAGGCGGGCGGCTTCACCTACTGGTCGATGTGGCGGGCGGGCGAACCGCAGGCGAAGGTGATCCAGGCCGCGATCGACCGGTTCCAGAGCGACACCGGCATCAAGGTCGACGTCACCTGGGCCGGTCGCGACGTGACCAAGAAGATCGGCCCCGCGATAGCCGCCCGCCAGGCCCCGGACCTGTGGGACCAGGGCGCCGACGCCGTCTACGCCGCGACCGCCCAGGCCGGCCAGGCCCTGGACCTGTCCGACGTGCTCGGCATGGAGGTGCCCGGCGAGGGCAAGAAGGTCGCCGACGTCATCCCGGCCAAGTACCTGGACGCCCTGCCGAAGGACCCGAACGGCAAGAACCACTACATCATCCCGTACGAGGTCTCCTCGGCCGGCCTGTTCTACAACGCCGCCGACCCCGACCTCGCCGCCGCCATGCCCACCGCGCCGGCCACCTGGGCCGACTTCCTCAAGGTCTGCGACGCCCTCAAGGCCAAGGGCCGGGCCTGCCTGGCCTCGGACGGCGAGCTCGCCTGGGAGAACGGCCTGACCCTGGACTACCTGCTGGCCGCGGGCGGCGTCGACTTCAGCGCCCTGAGCTCCGACAAGTCCGGGGCGAGCTGGGACAACCCGGCGGTGCTCACCGCGGTGAAGCAGGTCGAGCAGCTGGTCAAGGGCGGCTACCTGCTCGGCGGCTACGACGCCACCAAGTTCCCGGCGCAGGAGACCAACTGGTCGGCCGGCAAGGCCGCCTTCTACAGCGACGGCAGCTGGGTCACCGACGAGGTCGCCAAGCAGGTCCCGGCCGACTGGAAGATGGGCGCGATGCTGCCGCCCGGCGCCACCAACGCCGACTCGATGCTCTTCGGCTTCTCGATGCCCAGGACCGCCAAGAACGTCGCCCCCGCGCAGAAGTTCATCGCCTACTTCCAGCAGCAGAAGGTGCTCGGCGGGATCTCCACGGAGGCCGGCAACATCACCCCGCGCTCGGACATCCCGGCCCCCGCGGTGCTGGCCGACGTGCAGAAGGCACTGAACTCCGCGCCGGTGCGACTCACGTACGGCGGCGTCGCGGGCAGCTACCCGACCAAGGTCTTCAACCAGAACTTCCTCGACCTGTGGCACGGCAAGACCAGCGCCGAGCAGTTCGTCTCGACGATGAAATCCGACCAGGTCTCCTTCTGGAAGTCGCAGGACTGATCCCATGGCCACCGCACTCCAGGACCGCACCGCGGTCCGGCGCGAAGGGCGGCCGCCGGCCGGCTCCGGCGCCGCGCCCCTGGAACGCCAACACCGGCGCATCTTCTGGCCGTTCGCCGGCCCCGCACTGCTCGTCTACGCGGTCCTGTTCCTGGCCCCGATCGGCTACGCCGCCTGGACCAGCCTGTACAAGTGGGACGGCATGGGCGCCAAGCAGTGGCGCGGCCTGCACAACTACCAGGTCCTGTTCGGGGATCCGGCGTTCCGCACCTCGCTGCTCAACACCCTGGAGATCCTCGTCGTCGGCGGCGCCATCACCTTCGCGATCAGCCTGGCGCTGACCCTGGTGCTGCGCGAGATGCGGGCCCGGCTGTTCGCCCGGTCGGTGCTCTTCTTCCCGTGCCTGGTCAACGCGATGGTGTTCGGCATCGCGGCCGGCTTCCTGTTCTCCCCCGACGGCCCGGTGAACACCGTGCTGCACTGGCTGGGCGTGGCGGCGCCGCCCAAGTGGCTGGCGACCGACAACCTCTTCCCGATGATCGTCGCCACGCTGGTCTGGACGGCCACCGGCTACTACACGGCCATCATCATGGCGGCCGTCGACCAGATCCCCGAATACCTCTACGAGGCCGCCGAGTTGGACGGCGCGAGCGCCTTCCAGCGGTTCCGGCACGTCACCCTGCCCCTGGCCTGGGACGTGATCTCGGTCTGCGCCGTGCTCTGGACGGTCAGCTCGGTGAAGATCTTCGAACTGATCCTGATGTACGGCGGCAGCAGCTCGAACCAGCCGCCGGTCAGCACCTGGAACACCGCGATGTACGTCTACACCGAGGCGTTCCCGCAGACCTCGGCCCCGCAACTGGGCATGGCCACGGCCGCCGCCCTGGTCAGCCTCGTGATGGTCGGGGTGATCACGCTGGCGCTCCGCCGGCTGATGCGCCGCACCGCCGTCGAGTACTGACCCCACCCGAGAAAGGCACCTCCCGTGCGTACCAAGCACCGAGCCGCGGGACCGGCGATGCGGATCGCCAGGGCCGTCGTCTGGGTCGTCGTCGCCGCCGACCTGCTGCTCATCCTGTGGGTCTTCCTGACCTCGCTGCGCGGCAGCAGCGACATCTTCGCCCACCCCTTCGGCCTGCCGACCGACCCGCAGCCCGGCAACTACGGACGGGCGCTGAACGAGGGCGGGTTCGGCCGGGCGGCGCTCAACAGCGTGCTCGTCGCGACCGTCTCCTCGGTGGCGGCCGTCGCCCTGGCCGCACCCGCCGCCTACGTGCTGGCCCGCCGCCGCACCCGCACCTCGTCCGCACTGACCATGACCTTCGCGATGGGCCTCGGGGTCCCCGGACAGGTCCTGGTCGTCCCGCTCTTCATCGGCCTGGCGCAGGTCGACCTGACGGACAGTCTGTTCGGTCTGATCCTGGTCTACGTCGGCCTGGCGATGCCGTTCACCGTCTATCTGCTGACCGGCTTCTTCAGCGGCGTGCCCGCCGTCCTGGAGGAGGCCGCCACCCTCGACGGGGCCGGGCCGCTGCGGACCTTCCTGCAGGTGATCGTCCCGGTCGCCCGCGGCGGCCTGATCACCGCCTTCCTGCTCCAGGTGATCGGCGCCTGGAACGAGACGCTCTTCGCCCTGGTGCTCAACCACAGCGAGAACAAGATCACCCTGCCGGTGTCCCTGGCCGACTTCGTGGCCACCGAACAACTCAACGGAATGGACTGGGGGACCATGTTCGCCGGTGTCTGCCTCATCCTCGCACCGATGCTCGCCCTCTTCTCCTGGCTGGGCACCCGGATCATCCAGGGCATGACGGTGGGGATCGGCAAATGAGCTCATCACCCCTGAACCCGTCAGCCCTGAACCCGTCAGCCCTGGAATCGTCGGCCCCGCCCTCGACGCTGCGCACCGGCGTCCTGCGCGTCGAGGGCGCGGCCGAGCCGGTCGCCGGCCTGCTGCCGATCCTGCACGGCCTGCCCGCCCGCGTCGCCGAGGACGCCGAGGCCGCCGATCCCGAGATGCGCCGGGGGCTGGGCTACGGCCGCCCGCACACGCTGCTCCCGTACACCGCTCAGGACGGCTACGACCGCTCCCGCACCACCCGCGAACTGCCCACCGTGGTCCTGGAGAACGAGGAGCTCACCGCCACCTTCCTGCCCGGCTACGGCGGCCGGCTCTGGTCGCTGGTGCACCGTCCCTCGGGCCGCGAACTGCTGCACCGCAACCCGGTCCTGCAACCGGCCAACCTCGCCCTGCGGGACGCCTGGGTGGCCGGCGGCGTGGAGTGGAACCTCGGCACCACCGGGCACTGGCCGCTGACCTGCGAGCCGCTGCACGCCGTACGGGTCACCGCCACGGACGGCACGCCCGTGCTGCGGATGTACGAGTTCGAACGCCTGCGGCAGCTGGTGCTGCAGATCGACGCCTGGCTGCCGGCCCGCTCCCCGGTCCTGTACGTCAACGTCTCCGTCCACAACCCCACCGAAGCCGAGGTCCCGGTCTACTGGTGGTCCAACATCGCCGTGCCCGAGACGGAACGGACCCGGGTGGTGGGCCCCGCCGACCGCGCCTTCCACTTCGACTACACCGCCGACCTGCGACAGGTCGCCTTCCCCGACCACGAGGGCGCCGACCGCAGCTATCCCGGCCGACTGCCTCGCGCGGCGGACTACTTCCTGGACATCCCGGACGGCGAACGCCGGTGGATCACCGCGCTGGACGAGACCGGGGCCGGCCTGGTCCAGGCGTCCACCGACCGGCTGCGCGGCCGCAAGCTGTTCCACTGGGGCACCGGCACCGGCGGCCGGCACTGGCAGGAGTGGCTCTCCGGGCCCGACTCGGCCTACCTGGAGATCCAGGCCGGGCTGGCCAGGACCCAGCTGGAGCACCTGCCGATGCCGGCCGGCGCGCGCTGGTCCTGGGTCGAGGCCTACGGACTCCTCCAGGCCGATCCCCAAGCCGTGCACGGGAGTTGGGAGCAGGCCCGGGCGGCCATCCGGGCCTCCCTGGACGCGCTGGTCAGCCCTGAGCAGCTGGCCGCGGCCGCCGGGTGGGCGGCCGGGCTGCCCGCGCCGGACCAGGTGCTGGCACGCGGCTCGGGCTGGGGCGCGCTGGAGGTCGAAGCCGGGCTGCTCGCTCCCACCCCCGCACTGCCCTTCGGCTCCTGCGAGCGCGAACAGGCCCCCTGGCTGGCCCTGGCGCGCACCGGCCGGCTGCCGATCAGCGACCCGCCGGCGGCCCCGGTCCGCGGAGCCCACTGGCGCGAGCTGCTGGAGGCGGGCGAACCGGACTGGCACCTGCTCTACCAGCTCGGCCTGCTCCGCCTGGCCGACGGCGAGGACGACGCCGCCCGCGCGGCCTGGAAGCGCTCGATCGGCGAGCTGCCCACGCCATGGGCCCTGCGCGCCCTGGCCGTTCTGACGCCCGACGCCGAGGAGTCCGCCGACCTGATGGCCGAGGCCCACCGGCTGCGCCCGGACGGCCAGGAGCTCACCGTCGAACTCCTCGACGCGCTGCTCCGGGCAGGCCGTCCCGAGCAGGCCCTGCAGGTCATCGAGCAGTTCCCCCGGACCGTCCGCGAGCACGGCCGGATCAAACTGGCGGAGGCGAAGGCGGCGCACGCCTCGGGCGACGACGACCGGGTCCGGCGGCTGCTGGCCGAGGGCATCCGCGTCGACAACATGCGCGAGGGCGAGGACTCGCTGGACACCCTCTGGCTCGCCGTCCACCCGGGGACCCCGGTGCCGCCCGCCTACGACTTCCGGATGTCGCAGGCCTGACCCCCCTCAACTCCTCCCGCCCTGACCGGAAGGAGGCACGGCGGCCACACCCCCGTGGCCGCCGCGCCGCGGACCGAACGCCGAGTCCGCGACAGCAGTACGCCCCCACCCGAAGGAGTGCCCGTGTCATCCCTTCTGAGAACCCTCGTGGCCACCCTCACGGCCGCGACCACCGCCCTGGCCGGCGGCGCCCTCGCGGCGCCGACCGCGTCGGCGGCCCCCGCCACACCCACCACGGCGACCTACACCATCGGGGTCGGCTCCCCCGTGCCGTACCGGACGCCGACCGACACCCCGGCCGCCCCGTACCTGGACAAGGACGGGACGTTCTACTTCCAGCAGTCCGCCGCGCTGTACGGCGCGAGCGACCCGCGCTACTGGGACTTCTTCACCGGCAAGGACTTCGACACCGCCAAGCGCTCCGCCGCCATCAGCAACGCGGTGAACCCCGCCAACTCCCAGGACGCGAACAACAACACGACCTGGCGCTGCAACAACAGCCCCACCGGCCGGGAGGCGACGGCCGCGCCCGCCGGCTCCGGCTACGCCCAGAAGAACTACTGCGACCTCACCGGGGTCTGGGTCGACCCGGACACCGGCGACTGGTACGGCCTGGTGCACAACGAGTTCACCCCGCAGCCCTTCGGCGACGGCCTGCACTACGACGCGATCGACTACGCCGTCTCCAGCGACCAGGGCCGCACGTGGACCATCAGGAACCACGTCCTCACCTCGCCGTACAGCACCACGCGGGGCGACACCACCGCGTTCCCGAACGAGACGTACTCCTACGGCGACGGCGACCCACGGCTGTTCGCGGACACCGCCTCCGGCTACTTCTACGTCTACTACGGCTCGCGGATCCTCGACAAGAAGGGCAGCTGGACGGCCTTCTACGAGCACGTGGCCCGCGCGCCGATCTCCGCCAAGATGGCGCCCGACTCGTGGCAGAAGTGGTACGACGGCGCCTGGAGCCAGCCCGGCACCGGCGGCCGGGAGAGCAACATCGTGCCGGTCGACTCCTCGAACAGCACCGGCTACACCCCCGTCTCCGCCGAGTACGACCCGGCGAACACCGGCACGGCGAGCCAGCAGATCGCGGCCGGCAAGATGCCCCCGACCTCGCCCCTGTTCGTCATGGACATCACCTACGACGCCCACCTCGGGCTGTACATCGGTGAGCCGCAGGCCGTCAACCAGGACGGTTCGTCACCGCAGCACCTCTATGCGACCGACAACCTCGCCACCCAGAAGTGGTACCCGATCGGCGACACCGGCGGCTACCACACGGCCTCCTGGTACCGGTGGTTCGTCGACAGCGCGAACCGGACGAGCTCCACGATCGTCGGCAGGAACTTCCGCTCCTACTGCGCGTTCGGCTGCTCGGCGGGCGCCTCGGGCGAGTACGTCGACATCACCCTCGACTCCTCCGCACCCGCCCCCGCGCCGGTCGACGTGACCAGGACCTACCGGATCGCCAACGGCTCCGGCCGGGTGCTCGCCCAGACCTCCGGCGGCCCGGCGACCACCTCGCTGCCGGCCGCCACCGGATCGGGCCTGGCCTCGTGGAGCTTCGCCTCCAACGGCGACGGCTCGTACCGCATCCTCAACTCCGCCACCGGCCGGCTGCTGGGCGTCGGCTCCGACAGCACGGCGACCCGCGCCTGGGGCACCGCGCCGACCGTCACCGCGCCGGGGACGAACGGACCCACCGTCGGCCAGCAGTGGTTCGTCATCCCCGGCCGGACCGACACCGGGGCGCCGAACGGAACCGTCCGGCTGGTCAACCGCTACAGCGGCCTGGTGCTCGGCATGACCTCCGGCACCGGCCGGCTCACCGAAACCACGCCCACCCGGTCCTGGACCAACACCACCGGCAACCCCGTGGGCGGCACCCGTGCCGCAGCCGACCAGACCCTGACGCTGACCCCCACCGGCACCGCCTCGCTCGACGGCACCCACACCCTCACCGTCTCGGGCAAGGCCCTCGACGACCCCGCCCACTCCACCGCGCAGGGCACCCAGCTCGTCACCTGGACCCCCAACGGCGGCGCCAACCAGAACTGGGTCTTCACCCGGCAGTCCGACGGCAGTTACCGGATCGCCAACGGTGAGTCGAAGCTCTGCCTCGACGACAGCGGCGGCTCCACGGCGGCCGGCAACCCGATCGTCCAGTGGGCGTGCACCGGGGGCGCCAACCAGCGCTGGCTGGTCTCCCCCGTCGCCGGCGGCTACACGATCACCTCGCAGCAGAGCGGGCTCGCCCTCACCACCGCCGCCACCGCGGACGGCGCCCCGGTGACCCAGCAGCCGGACACCGGCTCCGCCCTGCAGATCTGGTCCATCAGCTGATACACCGTCAGACTCGGTCCCAGCCGCCCCGGTCCGGAAGCGTCGCAACGCTCCCGGACCGGGGCACCCGCTATTCGGACCGGCCGCTCTCAAGGAACGCCGCCCCGGCGAAGAGACGGGCGGAGTTGGTGCGGTCGATCGCGGCGCGGGTGGTGTCGTCGAGGGGGTGGGATTCGAGACCGGCGAGGAAGTAGTCGATGTCGTCGGTGGCGAAGGGCCAGTCGCTGCCGTAGTGGATGTTCATCGGGTCGGCGAAGGCGAGCAGGCTGGGGAGACCGGCCGGGCTGGAGGACAGCGCGGTGTCGAAGTGGAAGCGGCGCAGTTCGGCGAGGACCTGGTCGAGGGTGCGGTCGCCCCAGACGTTGGGGGCGTGCGCGACCCGGTGGGAGGCGTACGGGAGGAAGCCGCCGCCGTGGGCGAGGATGACGCGCAGGCCGGGGTGGCGAGTGAGGACGCGGTGGCGGACCAGGTTGACGGCGGCCCGGGTGGTGTCGAGCAGGTAGTCGGCGACGTACGCGGGCACGCCCGGGACGGCGGAGCCGGGCAGCTGGGAGGGGTGCACCAGGGCGACCGCCTGATATCCGCCATCGCCGGCTCGGCGACGGCCGCCGCCGCCTCGTCGGACGCCGCGGGCATGGCGGCCGCGGCCGCCACCGACACCTCACTGTTGTAGGACGGTTCACCCGGTGCCCGCGAGGTTTCGCGGGCACCGGGGCGGACCAGCCTTCATCCGGCCGCAGGATCCCCCGCGCGGCCAGTTCACCACTGATCGGAGAACCATGACCACCAGGCAGCTCGGCACCAACGGCCCGCGCGTCTCCGCCCTCGGCCTCGGCACGATGGCGATGGCGGGCAGCTACGGCGCAGCGGACGAGCAGGAGTCCGTGGCCACCATCCGCAAGGCCCTCGACTCGGGCATCAACCTGATCGACACCGCCGACTTCTACGGCCCGGGCACCGCCGAGAAGATCACCGGTCAGGCGATCGCCGGCCGCCGCGACGAGGTCGTGCTGGCCAGCAAGTTCGGCATGCGCACCCTGCCGGACGGCCGTCGCGTCGTCGACGGCACCCCGGCGTACGTCAAGGAGGCGGTGGAGCTGTCGCTCTCCCGTCTGGGCACCGACTACCTCGACCTCTACTACCTCGCCCGGATCGACCCGAACGTCCCGGTGGAGGAGACCGTCGGCGCGCTGGCCGAGCTGGTGGCGGCGGGCCGGGTCCGCCACATCGGCCTGTGCGAGGCGGCCTCCTCGACGCTGCGCCGGGCCCACGCGGTGCACCCGATCGCCGCGCTGCAGACCGAGTACTCGCTGTGGGAGCGCCACGTCGAGGACGAGATCCTGCCGACCGCGCGCGAGCTCGGCGTCGCCCTGGCCGCCTACCGGCCGCTGGGCAGCGGTTTCCTCGGCGGCAGCTTCAACTCGCCCGAGGACCTCGACCCGTCCGACTTCCGCCGCCACGACCCGCGGTTCCAGGGTGAGAACTTCACCCGGAACAAGGCGATCGCCGACGCCGTCGCCGTGGTCGCGGAGGAGAAGGGCGCCACCGCCGGCCAGCTCGCGCTGGCGTGGGTGCTGGCCCAGGGCGAGGACGTGGTGCCGCTGTTCGGCGCCCGTCGCCCGTCCCGGATCGAGGAGAACGCCGGCGCGGCCGAGCTGAAGCTCTCCGCCGAGGACCTGAAGCGGATCGCCGACCTCGTCCCGGCGACCGCGGGTGACCGCTACGCCGCGCCGCTGCTGGCCACCATCGACAAGGGCTGACCGAAAGCCGGTCCGTCGCGGCCGCCGACCACCCCGTCCTCGGCGGCCGCGACGGACCACCACCCACTCGCGAGGGAGCAACAGCCGTGACCAGTTGGCAGGACGCCGAGAACGCGAAGTACGTGGTACTGCCGGGCGGGGAGGGCACTCCACTCACCGTCTTCGGCAACCGCTTCTCGCTCAAGGTCGGCGGTGACGACACCGCGGGCTCGCTGGCCATCATCGAGGCCACGTTCGCGCCCGGAACCAGGGCGCCGCCCCACCTGCACCACACCCACACCGAGTCCTTCTACGTCGTGAGCGGCCTGTTCAGGTTCCGGGCCGGCGACGAGCTCACCGAGGTGGGCCCCGGCGGGTTCCGCTACCTGCCGCGCAAGGCCGCCCACGGCTTCACCAACATCGGGGACGAGCCCGGCAAGCTGCTCAGCGTGATCAACCCGGCCGGCTACGAGCGGCACTTCGAGGAGATCAGCGCGCTGCTGCCGCACGAGGCGACCGAGGAACGGCTCCGGGAGATCTTCCAGCGCTACGACCAGGAACCGGCCTGACCGGGTGCAGACCCGGCGGGGCCCACCGACCGCACCGACGAAGGAGTGCAGGTACGCCATGGCAACCCTGTTCGATGACATCACGATGGGCCACCTGACCCTCCCCAACCGGATCGCGATGGCCCCGCTCACCCGCAACCGGGCCGACCGCGAAGGGGTACCGGGCCCGTCCGCCGCCACCTACCACGCCCAACGGGCCTCCGCCGCGGTGATCATCACCGAGGGCAGCCAGCCCAGCGCCGCCGGCCAGGGCTTCGTCCGCACCCCCGGCCTGCACAGCACCGAGCAGCTCCGGGCCTGGCGGACGGTCACCGACGCGGTGCACGCGGCGGACGGGCGGATCTTCGCCCAGATCATGCACACCGGCCGGATCGGCCACCCCGACCTGGTGCGCCACTCCAGCCTGCCGGCCGGCTTCGTCCCGCTGGCGCCCTCGGCCATCCGGCCGACCAACGGGACGGCCCAGACCTACGCACGTAGTGGCCGACCCCGAGCCGGAACAAGGCCTCACCGGCCACGGTCTTCTCGGCGACCGGCAGCGCGGCGAGCACGCGGGCGTTCAGCCTGGTCCAGCGCCTACCGGAGGCGCGGGAGACGGTACGGCGACGCGATATCTTCTTCACCGGACAGGTGCACTTTCATGTTCGAGTCGATTAGGCGTAGAAACCTCGATCTCCTCACATGGGAAGTGCACCTGTCGTCGTATCAGCTCCCGGCCGCCGTAACTACCTGCGGATTCGGGTCCGAGGGGCCAGCCCTCGAAACAGCGGCCGCTGAGGCCGTGGTCGTGGTGGTCGGCGGATGTGCCGACCGCCACGACCGCGTTTTCCGGCCGACACCCAGGATTGCGCGGACAATGCGACAGAAGATCGACATTGAACCTCCTCTGGAACGGGTTATCCGGACTCGTCGTGGACCATGGCCGGTGCCACTGACAATGGAACCTTTCGGCACCCTCTCCAGGGCCCTGATGGATTCCCCAGAAATGACGTACTGTCACACTGATTCGTCAATGGATTCACAAAGTCGAACACCCTTGTTGACGTGCGGCCCGCCAGACTCTCTCGGCCCCGAGAAGTGGAGGAAGGCGCGCTGGTGCAGATCGATTCCTACAGCTGCCGGACCAATGCCCGCCGGCCCGAGGAGACCGCCGTGGCGCAGCGGGACTCGATCATGAAGCTGCAGTACCAGACCCATTGGACCGACCCGGCCGAGGACGCCGGCCACCCGGCGTACCTGGACGGGCTCCACCGGGAGGTCTACCGGGAGACCGGCGGCGTTCCGGAGATCGACACCGCGACGGACGGCACCTACGTCAACTGTCCGGACATCGACCTGGGCACGGTCGACGAGCCCGACCCGCCCCGCCTACCCGGCGACGCGCTGCTGCTGGCCGCCGGAGAGCTCGCCGGGTCGCTGGTCGGCGTGGTCGGCCAGGCCGACCAGGTTGAGGAGGGTGGTCTTGCCGGAGCCGGGCCGGCCCTTGAGTGCGGTGAGTTCACCGCACTCGATCGAGAAACCGATGCCGCGCAGGGCGTGGACGGTCCGCTCGCCGGTGCCGAAGCGGCGCCGGAGATCGGTCACGGCCACCATCGGGCCGGTGGTCGCCAGGGCGCTGTCGGCGGCCTGGTGCTGTGCCATTCGGTGTCCCCCTGTGGGCGGCGGCTAGCCGATTCCGTCCGGGTCAACGGATGGGTCGGCTTCGCGGGTTCACCGTCCCGAACAGGAAATTCATGAAGAGAGGTTCCCTGGTCAAAGACGTGCGGTGAAGGCGGATTCGTGAAGTGTGCATGGCATTCCAACGGCTGACCCCCGGTGGAGACGCTATCGATGCAAGGAATTTGCTCATTACTTACTTGATTCGCGCAAGTCACTTCCGCTCCCGGATCGAATCTGACAGCATCGTCCGCTATCCGGCGACCGAACGCCGGTGATCACTGCGCCGATGTGCCTGCCAGGTGTCCAGCTGGGGCCGCTATGTGCCCGGATCGGATCGATGGGCGAGGCCGGGACGCAACTGGGGAGGAACTTGATGCTCGGCTTCGTCGTGCGCAGACTGCGCGGGCGACTGCCGCTGGCTGCTGCCGTCCTGTTGACGGCGCTGATCACCACGGCGGTGGTGACCGCCCTGGTGGCCTTCAACAGCGGCGTCGGTCAGGCCGGCCTGCGGCAGGCGCTCCAGGGCTCGGGCCATGCTCGGACCACGGTGGTGGTGACCGCCGAACACCGCCTCGAACAGTGGCAGAAGGACGAGGAGGCACTCGCCTCCTACCGGCAGAAGCTCTTCGGGGACCTGCCCGTACGCAGCGACAGCCTGTTACGCAGCCGTTCCTTCGGCCTGCCGGGCGGCGACGCCGCCGCAGCCGGAACCGCGGCGACCGGTCAGTCCAGCACGGCCAAGGTCGACCTGACGGTCCTCGCCGATCTCGACCGCAACCAGGTGCGCCTGATCGCCGGCGTCTGGCCGGACGCCGTCGGCGGGCCCGTCGGGCTCGCCCTCGGCGCCCTGCTCGTCCACCTGATCGTCCCGTTCGTCGTCCTGACACCCGCCGCCCGCCGCCCCATGCCCGAGGCCCTGATCGAGCTGCCCGTCGGCCAGGCCCTGCTGCTCACGGCCGCGATCGCCGTCGTCCCGCTGCTGTCGGCCTTCCTCGTCGGACGCCGCCGTCGAGACGTGGCCAACCGGCTGCGCCATGTGGAGGAGATGTGACCACCCAGGCCGGCACCCGCGTGCCCACCACCGACACCGCCCACTGCCCCGCGCGCTGGGTCCGCACCAGGCTGCGGGCGAGCCCGCTGGCCGCGCTGCTCATGGCGGCCCTCGCGTTCGTCACCGTCTTCCTGGCTGCGGCCTTCCCCCGCATCGCGGACCGGGGCGCGGACGCGGCGCTCCAGGACTTCGTCAGCCAGAAGGGCCTCAGCCAGAGCAGCCTGCAGACCACCTCCAAGACGCAGGACGACGACAACGCCGTCGAACTCGACCGGGTACAGCGGCAGCTCACCGAGATGGTCGGCCGGCAGCTGACGCTGACCCAGCCGGGCCAGGCCTACGGCACCCGCGCCCTGGGCGACCGCGGCATGGGCAATCCGGAGTACGTCCGGATCGCGGAAAAGAGGACCGACCCGGTCCTCGGCCTGCTCTACCTGCACGACCTGACCGCCCGGGCCACCCTCACCGACGGCACCTGGCCGCCCCCCGGCGCCGTCGGCGGTCCGCTGCCGATCGTGATCAGCAAGAAGGCCGCCGAGACCATTCACATCAAGCTCGGTGACGTCATCGACAACGGCGCCGAGGGCTCGGGCGCCAAGCGGACCACCGTGGTGGTCGGCCTCTACCAGGTCAACGACCCCCAGGACCCGTTCTGGGAGGACCTCGGCTGCCCGGCCCGCGCCTGCCTGAGGACCGACCCCGGGCACGAGCACTGGATGACCAGCGGATTCGTCGACGGCGACAGCCTGCCCGCAATGGCCCGCTGGGGTTCGAACGCCGAGAACTTCTGGCGGCTGCCCGTCGACACCGCCTCGCTGCACGCCGACCAGCTCGACCGCACCCGCAGCATCCTCAGCTCCTTGCTGATCGGGCGCGACGCCACCGCCCTGGCCGGCGCGACCGGGCGCCGCGACCTGCACACCTCCTCGGGCCTTCCCGACATCCTCAGCCGGGCGGACGACCGCTACCAGGCCTCGCTGCCGCTCAGCACGATCGGCCCGGCCGGCGTGGCGGGCGTCGCAACCGTGGTGCTGTTCCTGGCCGCTGCCCTCACCACCGACCGGCGCACCGCCGAGATCAGGCTGCTCCGGGCCCGCGGCGGTTCCCTTGCCGGGGTGCTGCGACGGCTGACCGGCGAGGGTGCGGTCACCGTCCTGCCGGCCGCCGTACTCGGAACGGCCCTCGCCCTGGTACTGCTGCCCGCCCCCCGGTGGGACCGCTCGGTGCTGGCGGCCCTGGTCGCGACCCTGATCGCGCTGCTGGCCTTCCCGGCCCGCGCGGCCCTGCTGTGGGCGCGCCGGCGGGCGGCCGGCGGGCGACGCCGACTGGTCGGCGAACTCACCGTCCTGGCGGTCACCGCCGCGGCCGTGGCGGAGGTCCGGCGCCGGGGCGTCGGCACCGGCGCCGGACTGGATCCGCTGCTGGTCGCCGCCCCGCTCCTGCTCGCCGTCACCGGCGGGCTGCTGCTGGCCAGGATCCAGCCGCTGGTGGTCGGCTGGCTCGCCGCCCTCGCCGGCCGGGGCCGCGGCCTGATCGGCTTCCTCGGCCTGGCCCGCGCCTCCCGCGACAGCTCGGGCCGCCGAAAGCCCTCCGCGCTGCCGCTGCTCGCCCTGCTGATCGCCGTCACCACGACAGGCTTCGGCGCCACCGTGCTCGACACCGTCGATCACGTGCGGACCCGCGCCGCGCGCATCGCCACGGGCGGGGACGTCGGCGTCTCCCTCCCGGGCTACGCCACCCTGACCGAGCCGTTCACCAAGGCCGCCGGCGCTCTGCCGGGCGTCCGGGCCTCGACCGCGGTCTGGGTCGAGCCCAACGCCCGCATCATCGGCGCCGACCAGAGCTACACCGAGGCCTACCTGGTGATGGTGGTCGATCCGGCGGCGTACGCCGAGATCGCCCGGACCCTCGGGGTCGGCGAGCTCGATCCGGCGAAGCTGGCCGGGACGTCCGGCGGCCGGGACACCCCGGTGCCCGCGTTGGTCAGCCGCGACCTTGCCAAGCGCCTGGCCGCAGGGTCGTCCCAGGTGCGCACGCCCAACGGCAACGACCTGCGCCTCACCGTCGCCGGGACCGTCGGCGCCACCCCCGCGCTGCCGGACCCGGGCAAGCCGTTCGTCGTGGTGCCCGCCGGCCCCGCCTGGGAGCGACTGCCGGACGCCAAGCGGGTGAACGAGTGGTTCGCCGTCGGCGATGTCGACCCCGAAGGGGTCAGGACGGCCCTGCGGGACAACAGCGGGGCCCGGCCGGTCGGTCTGGCCAAGCTGATCGCGGACGACGCTGCGGCCGTCGGCAAGGCCACCCACGGCCTGCCCGCGGGATACACGGTGCGCAGCAGCCGGGAGACCGCCGCCGCGCTCGGCGACGACCCGCTGCAGCACGCCGCCGGGCGGCTGTTCTGGTACGCGGCCGCCGCCGGAGCCGGGTATGCCCTGCTCGCCGTGCTGCTGACGCTGTTCCGGGCCGCGCCCGACCGCACGGCCCTGCTCGCCCGGCTGCGCACCATGGGCCTGCGGCCCCGCCAGGGGCTGGCGCTGATCGTCACCGAGGCGCTGCCGCAGACCTTTGCGGCGGCCGTCGGCGGCGGCCTGGTCGCGGTCGCGGCGGTCGCCCTGCTGGGCGGCGCCTTCGACATCTCGACGCTGGTCGGCGCCAACGTCGGCGACGCGCTGACCCCGGTGCTGTTGCCGGTGCTGCTGCCCACCGCGGGTCTGGCCCTGCTGGTCGGCCTCGGGGTGGCGCTGGAGACGCTGGTCGCCGGCCGGCGCCAAATCGCCACCGATCTGCGGGCGGGGGAGCAGTCGTGACAGCGGAACCAGCGGCACGGGCCGCGGCAGTGGAGAACACCGGGAGCCGGCCCGGCCCCGGGGGCCCCTTCGCGCGCGCCGGCGCCGGGCGCGGAACGGAAAGCCGGGCGAGGCCGCACGAGGGCGCGGACAGCCGCGCGGGCCCGGCCGGGTGAACCGGCCGGGCCCTCGCCGATCGCGGCGGATCAAACGGTGGTGCTCTGGCTCTCGTTGATGAAGCGCAGCAGGATCCGCGGGGTGTCGGCCTCGGCGACGGTCTCCTCGGCGAGCTGGACCTCGTACTCCCGCTCGATCAGGCCGGTGACCTGGAGCACCGCCACCGAGTCGTAGTTGAGCTCGGCGAACGGCGTGTCGAGGATGTCGCCGTCGAGGATGCCCGGCTCCTCCTCGCCCGCGCACTCGCGGAGCAGCTCGGCGAGCTTCTTCAGGGTGACTCGCCATGCTCGACGGCGCCGAACTCGGCATGGCCCTCGCCAACCACCCCGGCGACCCCGAAGCCGCCCTCACCTCCTACGAGCACGCCCTCTTCCCCCGCAGCGCGGCCTCGGCCGCAGCCTCCACCGCCAACCTGAACCTGATGTTCGGCCCCAACGGCCTCCAGGGCCTGCTCGACCAGTTCAGCACCCCGCCCGAGCCCACCCCGGCGTAGCCCCGACGCACTGTCAGGGCCGGGTGCGGGGGCGGCCGGTCGGGGTGTCGGTATCCGATGGCACGATGCGTATGCGTCCCGCTAGACTCCGCCCGCTCGATCACATGTGTGATCTTTCTGTGAGCACGAACGGCCCAAGGTGGGGGGAGCAGATGAACGTGCTGCCGATCGGCAGACGAGTACGACGGAGACGAGGAGGCGGCGGCCGAGCAGCCGCCTCCGGGGCCCTGCTGCTGGCGGTCCTGGCCGGCCTGGTGGGCCAGGCCGGACCGGCCCAGGCCGTGGGGGCGCCGCCGACACCGACCGCCTCGCCGCAGGCGGGCGCTGCGGCGGAGCCGAGCGCGGAACCGAGCGCGAGTCCGAACGCCAGCCCGAGCGCGGGCACGGACACCAAGGCCGCCGCCCCACCGGACCGGAAGGCCGACCAGGAGGCCGCCGCCCACGAACTCCGGCAGGCCGACCCGAGCGGCCCGTGCCCCGCGACGCTGCAGCCCAACACGGTAGCGAGCTGCACCCTCGACCAGAGCGCGACCGCCGCCTTCAGCCTCACCCTGCCGCAGCAGAAGGACCTGCTGCTCGTGCAGATCGTCACCACCCAGGGTTCGATCCTCCCGACCGTGGTCGCGCCGGACGGCACCACCGTGAGCTGCGACGACCCGGTCGGCCCGAGCTGGGACAGCAACAAGGTCCTGCGGTGCGCCACCACCCAGGCGGGCACGTACACGCTGAAGGTCGGCACCGTCACCGGTTCGCCGACCGGTCTCGCGCTCTCGTACCTGCCGCTGCAGTCCACCACGGCCTGCCGGGCGGTCGGCGCCACCGACCTCGCCCTGGGCGCCCCGACCGTCTTCCACGGTTCCCTGGCGCTCGGCTCGGCCGGTGACTGCTACCAGGTGAACGGCCTCTCCGCCGGTGACGTGCTCCGCACCGATGCCACCCAGCCGGGCGTCACTCCCGTCGTCTACGACGCCACGGGTGCCCAGGTCTGCGGCAAGGGGACCTACCCCGACTGCCCGCTCACCGGCACCGCGCCGTTCCGGATCACCGTCCAGCGCTACAACGGCGCGGCCCTGACGTACGACGTCTCCACGGCACGGCTCTCCCACCCGGAGGGCTGCACGCTGGTCGAGCCCCAGGCCTTCGGCGTCTCCCCGGACCTGACCTCCACCACGCGGTGCCGGACGCTGCGCGTCCCGGAGTCCGCACGGTACGGCTTCGGCCCGGTCAAGAACGACGGCTCCGTCCCCGGCAGGCTGTTCACGGCCGACGGCACCTCGCTGGGGGAACCCTGCGCGCAGGGCGCCTGCGACCTGACGCCGGGTGACTACACCTGGGCCGTCGACGCGTACGTGCCCCCGGTCGGCGCGTTCGGCATGGCCTTCCACTCGGCCAAGGAGACCCGGGGCTGCGTCGCGGCCAACGACACCGGCCTGACGGCCGGTCCGGCCACGGGCACCTTCGGCGGGCCGGGCCAGCAGCTCTGCCTGACCCTGCCGACCGCCTCCGGCAAGGGCGTCTACCTGCTCAACCGGCCGCCCGCCGACGGCGCGACGGTCGACGCGCAGGTCCTCGACGCCTCGGGGGCCAAGCAGTGCGAGATCAGCCGTGGCTCGTCCACCACCTGCAAGCTGACCGGCACCGCCCCGTTCCGTGCGGTGCTGACCGGCACGCCGTCCAAGGCCTACGGGCTGGTGGTCCACCGGACCGAGGAGGCCGGTGGCTGCACCGCGTGGCCGCAGAGCGGGTTCGACAGCACCTGGGGTGTCGAGGTCCCGCTGACCGCGGCCGCACCGCAGGCCTGCCTGAGCCTGCCGGCGGACAAGCACTCCACCACCGAGCTGATCGACTACGCCAACCTCAAGAACCAGCTCAACGCCGAGCTGACGGTGTTCGACGCGGCCGGCGCCCCGGTCTGCACGGGGGTCGCGGGCGGGAACTCGGCCAGTACCTGCCGACTGGCCGCCAACGTCCCGTACACCGCGCTGCTGAACGGCTCGGGCGGGGCTGACACGTACCGGCTCGCCCGGCACGACATCTCGCCGAGTGCGAACTGCCTGACCCCGACCTCGACCACGGTCGGCGGCCCCGGCATCTCCTTCGACCTGACCTCGGCGCTGGACGCCCGATGCGTCCGGGTCACCGCCGCGAGCAGCGACAAGTACGCGCTGGGCGTCCGGACCTCGGACGGCGCGTACGGCAAGAACGCGCTGCTCAGCGTGGTGGACATCGAGGGCAAGCCGCTCTGCACCCAGTTCGGCAGCGCCTGCCAGCTCACCGGCGCGGGCTCGTACACCGCGGTCGTGCTCGCCTCCGGGTACACGGACAAGCCGATCCGCACCAGCGTGGACGCCTGGAAGGTCCACACGGCCGCGGGCTGGGCGCCCGAGTGCGCCGCGAACCAAATCGCCGTCGAGGGCTTCCCGCAGCGCAGCGGGGTGCTCACCGACGACTCGACCGCCTACTGCGCGGTGATCGACATGAAGGCCAACCAGTCCTTCGCCGTGGTCGGCACCAGCAGTGCCACCGGCCCGATCGACATCCCGAGGCTGCGCCTGCTCCGGGACTCCCGGTGGAGCGGCGACTACGGCTACCAGTGCAGCGCCAACTACGGGGCGTTCGGAGGCCGGTGCTCCTCCGACTCGCAGGCCGAGCAGGCCGTGCTGATCCTGAGCAGCGCCACGGCTGGCACGCCCGTCGAGTACAGCATGCAGGGCGTCTGCGACTCCGCCTGCCCGGTGCCGCGCCCGCAGACGTCCCTGACCTCGGTCAGCCCGTCCAGCGGCGCCGCCGGGACGAGGGTCCAGGCCGTGATCCACGGTAAGGGGCTCCACTTGGGCAGGAAGGCGAAGCTGGTGGGCAACGGCCCCTCCGGCAGGTCGCCGCTGATGGAGACGCTCTCCGTGAACGCCGACGGCACCGCGCTCGACGTGCTGCTCGACACCAACGGCCTGCAGCCGGGCAGCTACGGCGTCGAGCTCGACGGCGTCTACGGGGTCTCGCTCCCCAACGCCTTCACCGTCACCGCCCCCGCCGCCCCGACGAAGAGCCGGTTCGTCCCGATCACGCCGGCGCGCTTCCTGAACACCCGGGACGGCACCGGCGCCCCCGCCGAGCGGGTCGGCCCGGGCGGCGTGGTCAGCCTGCAGGTGGCCGGCGTCAAGGGCGTGCCGACGACGGGCGTCACCGCCGTCGTCATGAACGTCACCGCCGTGGAGCCGACCTCGGCCGGGCACCTGACGGTCTACCCGGACGGCCGGCCACTGCCGGACGTCTCCAACCTCAACTTCGAGGCCGGACAGATCGTCCCGAACCTGGTCACGGTGCCGGTGGTGAACGGGAAGGTCGACCTGCGCAACAACGCCGGCTCGGTCGACCTGATCTCCGACGTCACCGGCTACTACACCGACGGGGCCACCGGCTCCGCGCTGACGACGATCACGCCGGCGCGCTTCCTGGACACCCGGGACGGCACCGGCGCCCCCGCCGAGCGGGTCGGCCCGGGCGGCGTGGTCAGCCTGCAGGTGGCCGGCGTCAAGGCCGTGCCGACGACGGGCGTCACCGCCGTCGTCATGAACGTCACCGCCGTGGAGCCGACCTCGGCCGGGCACCTGACGGTCTACCCGGACGGCCGGCCACTGCCGGACGTCTCCAACCTCAACTTCGAGGCCGGACAGATCGTCGCCAACCTGGTCACGGTGCCGGTGGTGAACGGGAAGGTCGACCTGCGCAACAACGCCGGCTCGGTCGACCTGATCGCCGACGTCACCGGCTACTACGGGGACTCCGGCTCGGCCTTCTCCCCGACCACCCCGGTCCGGCTGCTGGACACCCGCAACGGTGTCGGCGCCCGGGCCGGGACGGTGGGCTCCGGCGGCATCGTCAGCCTGCCGGTGACCGCGATCGAGGGCGTGCCGGCCACCGGCGTGACCGCCGTGGTCCTGAACGTCACGGTCACCGAGCCGACGGCGGCCAGCCACCTGATCGTCTACCCGCACGGCACCGCCCGTCCGGACGTGTCGAACCTCAACTTCACGGCCGGGCAGACCAGGGCCAACCTGGTCGTCGTCCCGGTGGTGGACGGCCGGGTGACGCTCTTCAACCACTGGGGTGACGCACACGTGATCGCCGACCTGAACGGCTACTTCACGGCCTGACCCCGGACGATCCCGGATGACTCCGAACAACCCTGAACAACCCTGAAGGACCCTGCACAACCCTGAACGACCGTTAACGCCGCCGTGGCGCCCGACCCCCGGGCGGCACGGCGGCGCCGTTTCGGCGAACTCGTTCGTCACGAACGTGGTCGCACGGGCGTGTCTGACAATTCGCGTCGGATCAGCGTGCGGCGTCTGGGTACGTGCATCGCAAGGCGGAGGATGGGGGCACCTCCCGGCCGAAGGCTGGGGGAGAGTCCATGCGGTGGGGGCACCTCCCGGCCGAAGGCTGGGGGCCATCGGCGACCGACGACAACGCGGCGAGGTGCGTTTGTGCCCTGGGGGTACCTCCCGGCCGAAGGCTGGGGGAGCGTCGCACGCCCGGCGGGAATTGTCAGACACGCCCTAGGCTGGCGGCATGACGACTCCCCCGCCCGACCCCGCAGCCGGCGTGAGCGGCCGGCGAAGCCCGCGCTGAGTCATGAGGTGATCGCCGCCGCCGTACGGCTGTTGGAGGCGGAGGGGCTGCAGCGGGTGACCATGCGGCGGCCGGCGCAGGAGCTGGACACCGGGCCGGCCTCGCTCTACGTGTACGTGGCCAACGCGGCGGAGCTGCACGCCGCGATCCTGGAGGAGTTCCTCGGGGAGGTGGACCTGAGCCCGGTGACGGCGGCCGGGGACTGGCGGGAGCGCTTGGCCGCCGTCCTCAACTCCTGTACCCGGGTGCTGTTCCGGCATCCGGCGCTGGCGCACGCCGCGCTGGTGGCGCGGCCGTCCGGGCCCCACTACCTGGCCCTGGTGGAGGCGGTGCTGGCACTGCTGCACGAGGGCGGTGTGCCGGACGAGCAGGCGGCCTGGGGGGTGGACGTGCTGCTGCAGACGGCCACCGCCACCGCCGCCGAGCAGTCCGCCCGGCAGGGCGAGCAGGCGGAGGAGGAGCAGGGCGCGCTCACCGAGGCGCTCCGCGCGGCACCCGCCGCCTCGTACCCGAGGATCGCCGCACTGGGCGAGGACCTGGTGTCCGGGGCGCCGGAGGAGCGGCTGTCCTGGATGTTCCGGGTGGTCGTCAACGGGACGCTGGCGACGCCCCGACCTCACGGGACAGAACACCTAGGACACACCCCCGAGCCTCAGGCGCCCGCCGCGGCCGCCTCGGCGAGGGCGTCCAGCACCGGACGGATCAACGGGTGCCCGTCCGCGCCGGCCCGGACGGCGGCGAAGACGCGACGGGTGGCGAGTTCGCTGTCGACCGGCCGGACGGCTATCCGGCCGAGGTCGACGCCGCGCAGCGCCGAGCGCGGCACGAGGGCGACGCCGGCGCCCGCCGAGGCGAGCGCGACGACGGCCCGGAAGTCGTCCGAGGAGTGCACCAGGCGCGGCTGGAAGCCGGCGTGCTCGCAGGCCAGCAGCACCACGTCGTGGCAGGGGTTGCCCGGGTAGGGGCCGATCCACCGCTCGTCGGCCAGCGCGGCGACGGCGAGCGGTCCGGCCTCAGCGGCCAGTGGGTGTCCGAGCGGCAGGACGGCCTCGAACGGTTCGGCGTACAGCGGGACGCGGGTGAGCCGGGCGTCGTCGGCGCGCGGGGCGCCCCGGTACTCGACGGCCACCGCGAGGTCGGCCCGGCCGTCCAGGACCATCGGCAGGCTGGCGTCGCCCTCCGCGTCCAGCACCTTGAGCCGGACTCCGGGTGCCTGCTCGGCCAGCAGCCCGATCGCCGGGGCGAGGACGAGCGCGATGCCGGTGGCGAAGGAGGCGACGGTGACCTCGCCGGAGACGCCTCCGCTGTAGGCGGCGAGGTCGGCCTCGGCGCGCTCCAGCTGGGCGAGCACGGCGTCGGCGTGGCCGAGCAGGATCTCCCCCGCGGCGGTCAGGCGCACGCCCCGGCCCTCGCGGGCGAGCAGGTGGTGGCCGGTCTCCTGCTCCAGGGCGGCCAGCTGCTGGGAGACGGCGGAAGGGGTCAGGTAGAGGGCGGCCGCCGCGGCGGTCACGGTGCGGTGGTCCGCCACGGCCCGCAGGGTCCGCAGCCGTCGTGCGTCGATCACAGGACAATTCTGCCAGCGTGCCGGGGCGGTCCCCGCCGGGCCGGGTGGCGCCCTCGGGCAGGGGCTCCCGGGCCGGTACCACCCCTGGCGTATTTCCGGACGAGATCGCTTCGCCCCGTTGACCATCGGACCCGGCGCCGCTTGGCTCTTTCCGAGCCGGACCGCGGGGGAGTCGATGGTCCGGCGCCGTCATCTGGGGAGGATGTCCATGATCACCGCACGATCCCGCCGTTGGCCGGCCCGCACCGGCTGCGTCCTGGTCGCGGCCGCCGTGGCCGGTGCCACGATGCCGGCCGCCGAGGCGAAGCCGCTGATCAGCGAGACCTCCCGGGTGAGCGAGGGGCTGACGGGAGCCCAGCCCGACGGCTTCTCCTACGCGATCGGCCTGAGCCTGGACGGCCGCTCGGCCCTCTTCTCCTCGTCGGCGGGCAACCTGGTGCCCGGCGACACCAACGGCGTGGACGACCTCTTCGTCCGGGACCTCTGGACCAAGCGCACCGAGCGGGTCAGCGTCGCCGACGACGGCTCCCAGCTGAACGCGGCGACCTCCGACGCGGCGATCAGCGGCGACGGCCGCTACGTGGCGTTCAGCACCACCGCGACCAACGTGGTGCCGGGGCAGCCGAACCACCCGAGCGACATCTTCGTCCGCGACCGCTGGACCGGCCACACCGAGCTGATCACCGCCGGCGGCGGCTCGACCGACGACGAGACGATCCGCAACGCCTACTCCCCCACCCTGAGCTGGGACGGCCGCTACGTGGCCTACTCCTCCGACCGCACCGACCTCGCACCCGGTGGACGACGCGGCAAGTTCAACATCTTCGTCACCGACCGCTGGACCCACACCACCCGGCTGGTCACCACCGGCGCCGACGGCACGCCCGCCAACCAGAACTCGTTCCAGCCGACGATCAGCGCGGACGGCAGCACCGTCGGCTTCACCTCGCGGGCCGGCAACCTGCTCCCGGCCGACCAGCCGGACGCGCCCTCCACCGCCGCGACGGCCGACGCCGCGGGCACCCCGGCCGATCTGACCGACGCGGCCGACGCCGCCGAGGTGGCGGCGGCGTCCCGGTCGAAGTCCGGCACCCAGCCCGAACTGACCGGCCCCCGCTTCTACCCGTACTACGTGTGGAACGCGCACACCGGCCGGATCGTCGGCGCCAGCCTCGACGAGACCGGCCAGCTCCGGGGCACCGGCCTCGACGGCCGGATCAGCCCCGACGGCCGCTACGCCCTGTACGGCCTCCCGGTCTTCGGCGGCGGGGACGGCCCCCGCCACATCCGCATGGACGTGTACGCCCGCGAGTTGTCCACCGGCACCGTCACCAGGGTCAGCGCCACACCGCCGGGCACCACGACGACCAAGTCCTCGTCCAGCGGCGTCATGACGCTCGACGACCGCTGGGTGTACTTCGACTCCGACGCCGACAACCTGGTGCCCGGCGACACCAACCAGCAGACCGACGTCTTCCGCCGCGACCTGCGGACCGGGCGCACCGAGCGGGTGAGCGTCGCCCGGGACGGCTCGCAGAGCACCGGCGGCTCCTACCGCCCCTCGGTCGACGCCCTCGGCATCACGGTGCTCTTCACCGCCGACGACGGCACGCTCGTGCCGGGCGACACCAACGGCGCCACGGACGTGTTCCTGCGCCGCGCGCTCTGAACCCCGGGGTCGGGCCACTCACCGAGCGGCCCGGCCCCCTGGCCGGATACGTACGCGAGCTTCGACGCGACGATCAGCCCCGACGACGACTGACCGCGAACCGCTGACGGGGGCGGGACGTCGGCCGGGGCCGGCGTCCCGCCCCCGAAGCGGGAGGGTGGGGCAGGTGGTTGGTGGGCCGTGCGGTGGGGGCGAATCGATTCGCCCCCACCGCACGACGGTGGTGAGCCCGCGGGCCGGTCCGGTTCCGAGCGGACCGGCCCGCGGGCGGCTCGTGGGAGCGCCGGGCTACTCCCCCAGCTCGGCGCGCGCGTCGATGAAGGCCGCCACGGCGCGCTCGACGTCCTCGGTGGAGTGCGCGGCCGACAGCTGCACCCGGATCCGGGCCTGGCCGTGCGGGACCACCGGGTAGGAGAACCCGATCACATACACGCCGCGCTCCAGCAGCAGTTCGGCGAGCCGCCCGGCCTTGGCCGCGTCGCCGATCATCACCGGGGCGATCGGGTGGTCGCCCGGCAGGATCTCGAAGCCGGCCTCGGTCATCTTGGTGCGGAACAGCGCCGTGTTGGCCGCCAGCCGCTCGCGCAGCTCGTTGGAGCTCTCGACCAGGTCGAGCACCTTCAGCGAGGCCGCCGCGATCACCGGGGCGAGCGAGTTGGAGAACAGGTACGGGCGGGAGCGCTGGCGCAGCAGGGCGACGATCTCCCGGCGGGCGGCGACGTAGCCGCCGGAGGCGCCGCCGAGCGCCTTGCCGAGGGTGCCGGTGATGATGTCCACGCGGTCCATCACGCCGTGCAGTTCGGGGGTGCCGCGGCCGCCGGCGCCGACGAAGCCGACGGCGTGCGAGTCGTCGACCATGACCATGGCGTCGTAGCGGTCGGCCAGGTCGCAGATCTCGCGCAGCGGGGCGACGTAGCCGTCCATCGAGAACACGCCGTCGGTGACGATCAGGCGGCGGCGGGCGTCCTGGGTCTCCTTGAGCTGCTGCTCCAGGTCGGCCAGGTCGCGGTTGGCGTAGCGGTGGCGGCGGGCCTTGCTGAGCCGGATGCCGTCGATGATGCTCGCGTGGTTGAGCGCGTCGGAGATGACGGCGTCGCGGTCGTCGAGCAGGGTCTCGAAGACGCCGCCGTTGGCGTCGAAGCAGGAGGAGTACAGGATGGTGTCCTCCTGCCCCAGGAAGGCCGAGAGGCGGTCCTCCAGCTCCTTGTGGACGTCCTGGGTGCCGCAGATGAAGCGCACCGAGGCCATGCCGTAGCCCCAGCGGTCCAGCGCGTCCTTGGCTGCGGCGAGCACCTCGGGGTGGTCGGCCAGGCCGAGGTAGTTGTTGGCGCAGAAGTTCAGCACCTCGCCGGGGCGGCCGCCGCCGGTGACGGTGACCTCGGCGCTCTGCGGGCTGCCGATGATCCGCTCGGGCTTGAAGAGGCCTGCCTCGCGGATCTCGTCGAGGGTGGTGGCGATGTCGGCGCGCACGTTGTCGAACACTGCGGACTCCTAATCGGATCGTCTGGTCGGATCGTCTTCGATCGGCGTGGGGCTCAGGGCTTGGCCCTAGGCGGACCAGTCGAGGATGATCTTGCCGCAGCGGCCGCTGGCGGCGTCTTCGAAGGCGGCCTCGAAGTCGGTGGCGGCGTACCGGCCGGTGATCACCGGGCTGAGGTCCAGGCCGCCCTCCAGCAGCACGGACATCGCGTACCAGGTCTCGAACATCTCGCGGCCGTAGATGCCCTTGATGGTGATCATCGAGGTGACGATCGAGGCCCAGTCGACCGGGAACTGCTCGGCGGGCAGGCCGAGCATCGCGATCTTCCCGCCGTGGGTCATGTTGGCGATCATCGACTGCAGCGCCTCGGGGCGGCCGGACATCTCCAGACCGACGTCGAAACCCTCGCGCAGGCCGAGCTTGCGCTGACCCTCCGCGATGGTGTGCTCGGAGACGTTCAGCGCCAGCGTGACACCGACCTCACGGGCCAGGTCGAGGCGGTACGGGGAGACGTCGGTGATCATCACGCTGCGGGCGCCGGCGTGCTTGGCGACGGCGGCGGCCATGATGCCGATCGGGCCGGCGCCGGTGATCAGCACGTCCTCGCCGACCAGCGGGAAGGACAGCGCGGTGTGCACGGCGTTGCCGAACGGGTCGAAGATCGCGGCCACGTCCAGGTCGACCGGCACCCGGTGCACCCAGACGTTGGACGCGGGCAGGGCCACGTACTCGGCGAAGGCGCCGTTCCGGCCGACGCCGAGGCCGACCGTGTTGCGGCACAGGTGGCGGCGGCCGGCCTGACAGTTGCGGCACTTGCCGCAGACCAGGTGGCCCTCGCCGCTGACCAGGTCGCCGACCGCGATGTCCACGACGCCGGCACCGGTCTCGGCGACCTCGCCGACGAACTCGTGGCCGAGCACCAGCGGGGTGGTGATGGTCTGCTGGGCCCAGCCGTCCCAGTTGCGGATGTGCAGGTCGGTGCCGCAGATGCCGGTGCGCAGCACCTTGATCAGCACCTCGCCGGGGCCGATCTCGGGCTTCGGGACGTCCACCAGCCAGAGCCCGGGCTCGGCCTTCTGCTTGACGAGTGCCTTCACGGCGTCGGCTCCTGACGTGCGAGTGGGGCGGCCTTCGGGGGTGGGCAGGCCGAGTGGCCCCGGTGTGGCCGTTTCCTGGCGGACGCGTTCCGGGCACGCAGAAATCTGCCTGGTGGGGGCGGGTGCGGTCCATCGAGGAATTCTTAAGGGCGGCCACAGCTGGGCTAAACGATCGTGCCCGAGCCGGAGCCGAGGGCGGGTGCGGCGTGCCGGTGCTCACCCGTTCGGCCGAGCGCGGGACGCCTTCGGCGACACCAACCTCCGGACGGGCGGCGGTCCTTGACAGCGCGGGAGGCTCGCTCGACCCCGCGGGGGGGCGTTCCTCGACTCCGCGGGGGCGTTCCTCGACCCGCACGGGAGGCGGCGGGCGCCAGTCGGGTTGCGGCACTCGGCTGACCGGTGGGTCCGTTCGGGTCAGCCCCGTGGTGACCGGCGCGCGGGCGCGCACCGGCGGTGCTTACGGTGGCGGCGCTCCCCCGCGGCCCCGTGGAGCGCCGCTCCGGGTCCGCCCGCCCCAGAGAGGCGCCTCGACCTATGACCAAGACCCGACGGCCGCGTCCGGCCGCGTCCCGCTCCGCCGCTTCCCGCTCCGCCGCTCTGCCCCGCTCCGCCCGGCGGGCGACCGCCGCCGCCCTGGCCCTGACCGGCCTGCTCGCGGCGGCGGCCTGCTCCGGCGATCCGCAGTCGTCCCGGCAGGTCGGCGGCCCGGCGGTCACCGCCGAACCGGTCGCGATCAGCCCGGTCGCGCCGGGGCTCGGTGCGGGCTCGGCGTCCGCCTCCGGTGCCCACTCCGGCTCCGCGAGCGGTGCGGCGAGCGGTTCCGCGAGCGGTTCGGCCGGCGTGGTGCTGCCGCTGACCTCCGACGTCACCAACCGGCTGGACACCGCGATCAAGCAGGTGATGAGCGAGGCCTCCGTGCCCGGCGTGATCGTCGGGCTCACCACCCCCGACGGCAGCTACCAGCGGGCCTTCGGCCAGGCCGACAAGGTCGCCGGCACCCCGATGTCCGCCGACATGAACATGCGGATCGGCAGCGAGACCAAGACCTTCACGGCGACCGCCGTGCTGCGGCTGGTCGACCAGGGCAAGGTGGGCCTGGACGACCCGATATCCAAGTACGTGGGCGGCGTGCCCGGCGGCGACGGCATCACCGTCCGCCAGCTCGGCGAGATGCGCAGCGGCCTGTTCCCGTACAGCTCCGACCCGGACTTCCTGAACGCGCTGATCACCGACCCGAACCAGGTGTTCACGCCGGACCAGCTGCTCGCCTACGGGTACAAGCACCCGGCGAGCTTCCCGCCGGGCAGCAAGTTCGAGTACAGCAACAGCAACTACATCCTGCTCGGCAAGCTCATCGAGAAGGTCGGCGGGCAGCCCGCGGACCAGTTCCTCAAGCAGCAGGTGTTCACCCCCGCCACCCTGACCGGGACCGTCTTCCCGGTCGACGCGACCTTCCCCGACCCGCACGCCCGCGGCTACACCGACCAGACGCCCACCGGCGCGACCGCGGACGCCACCGACTGGAACCCGTCCTGGGCCTGGACGGCCGGGGCAGCCATCTCCAACCTCGCCGACCTGCAGCGTTGGGCGAAGTCCCTGGCCACCGGCACGCTGCTGAACCCGGCCACCCAGGCCGAGCGGCTGAAGACCCTGCCGACCGGCGAATCCGGCGTCGGGTACGGCTTCGGGCTGTTCGACAACAACGGCTGGATCGGGCACAACGGCTCGCTGCCCGGGTACGAGACCGTGACGGTGCACCTGCCGCAGTCGCAGGCGACGCTGGTCGTGCTGCTCAACACCGATGTGTCGTACCAGGGTTCGGAGCCCTCCTCGCTCTTCGCGCAGGCGATCACGCAGATCGTCTCGCCGAACAACGTCTACTCGATCCCGCCGATGGCCACCGGTTCGCCGTCGGCTTCGACATCGCCCTCGGCATCGGTCTCGCCGTCGTCGCCGTCGGCCTCGCAGTCCGCCGCCCCGACCACCTCGCCGACCGTCTCCGGCACCGCGTCCAACTCGCCCGCCTCCGTGCCCGCTTGACCGTCTGGAGCCCGACCCGGTGCGCCGGGCCGGGCTCCAGGCGTTTCGTCACGCGCGGCTCATGCGCGGTTCCGTCACGCGCGGTTCCGTCAACCGCCCCCGCCCAGCACGCGCGCCAGATCGTAGGAGACCGGCTCCTCAAGCTGCGCGTAGGTACAGCTCTCCGGCGTACGGTCCGGCCGCCAGCGGCGGAACTGCGCGGTGTGCCGGAAGCGGGTGCCCTCCATGTGGTCGTAGGCGACCTCGACCACCCGCTCGGGCCGCAGCGCGACCCAGGAGAGGTCCTTGCCGCCGGTCCACCGGCTGACCGCGCCCGGCAGCCGCCCCGCGGCGTGCGCGGCCTCGTCCGCCCAGCCGCCCCAGGGGTGGCGGGAGAGCTCGGCCATCCGCAACGGGGCCAGCTCCTCGGCCAGTTCGCGGCGGCGGGCCATCGAGAACGCGGCGCACACGCCGACGTGCTGGAGCCGGCCCTCGGTGTCGTTGATGCCGAGCAGCAGCGAGCCGACCACCGGGCCGCTCTTGTGCTCGCGGTAGCCGGCCACCACGCAGTCGGCGGTGCGCTCGTGCTTGATCTTGAACATGGTCCGCTCCCCCGGCCGGTACGGCTGCTCCAGCGGCTTGGCCACCACCCCGTCCAGCCCGGCGCCCTCGTACTCGGCGAACCAGGTCCGCGCCAGGTCGCGGTCGGTGGAGGCGGGGGCGGTGAACACCGGGTCGCGGGCCCCTGCCAGCGCCGCCTCCAGGGCGGGGCGGCGAATCGACAACGGCTCGTCCAGCAGCGCGACGTCACCGAGGGCGAGCAGGTCGAAGGCGATGAACGAGGCGGGCGTCCGCTCCGCCAGCAGCCGCACCCGGCTCGCCGCCGGGTGGATCCGCTCCAGCAGCTCCTCGAACCGCAGCCGGCCGTCCCGGGCGATCACCACCTCGCCGTCCAGCACGCAGCGCGGCGGCAGCTCCCGTCTCAGCGCCGCGACCAGTTCGGGGAAGTACCTGGTCAGCGGCTTGCCGGTGCGGCTGCCGAGTTCCACCTCGTCGCCGTCACGGAACACGATCGTGCGGAAGCCGTCCCACTTGGCCTCGTACTGCATCCCCAGCGGGATCTTGGCCACCGACTTGGCGAGCATCGGGGCCACCGGCGGCATCACGGGCAGGTCCATGGCTCCGATCCTCGCGCCAAGCTCCTCGGGGCGCGCGCCGGGCGTGGCGCCCTTAGCGTGAGAGCCATGGGCTCAGCCGTGGAACTGGATGTCGCCGGGCGCAGCGTCCGGCTGTCGAACCCGGACAAGGTGTACTACCCCGAGCGCGGCTTCACCAAGCTGGACGTCGCGCAGTACTACCTGGCCGTCGCCGACGGCGTGCTGCGCGGACTGCGCGACCGGCCGACCACGCTGCAGCGCTTCCCGGACGGCGTGGACGGCGAGTTCTTCTACCAGAAGCGCGCCCCCAAGGGCCTGCCGGACTGGCTGCCCACCGCCCGGATCAGCTTCCCCAGCGGCCGCTCCGCCGACGAGATCTGCCCCACCGAGCCGGCCGCCGTGCTGTGGGCCGCCAACCTCGGTTGCCTCACCTTCCACCCCTGGCCGGTCCGCCGCACCGACACCGAGCACGTCGACGAGCTGCGCATCGACCTCGACCCGCAGCCCGGCACCGACTTCCACGACGCCGTCCGCGCCGCCCACGAACTGCGCGCCCTGCTGGCCGAGTACGGGCTGCGCGGCTGGCCCAAGTCCTCCGGCGGGCGCGGCCTGCACGTGTACGTCCCACTGGTGCCCGAGTGGACCTTCACCGACGGCCGGCACGCGGTGATCGCCCTCGGCCGGGTGCTGGAGCAGCGGATGCCCGGGCAGGTCACCACCGCCTGGTGGAAGGAGGAGCGCGGCGAGCGGATCTTCGTCGACTACAACCAGATGGCGCGCGACCGCACCATCGCCTCCGCCTACTCGCTGCGTGCCCGCCCGCGCGCCACCGCCTCCACCCCGCTGCGCTGGGAGGAGCTCGACGACGCCTCCCCGGAGGACTTCGACCTGCGCACCGTCCCCGCCCGATTCGCCGAACTCGGCGACCTGAACGCCGAGATGGACGGGCAGGCGTTCCGGCTCGACGCCCTGCTGGAGCTGTACGACAAGCAGCTGCACGACGAGGGCCTCGGCGAACTCCCGTACCCGCCCGACCACCCCAAGGCGGCCGGCGAGCCGACCAGGGTGCAGCCGAGCCGGGCCCGGAAGAAGTGATCAACTAGGGCCTGTCCGGCCGGACAGGCCCTAAGCTGGCACCCTTCGACCGAGGACCGACGACGGAGGGGTGCGGATGGGCGTGCGGGGGCTGGCGGAGATCCTGGCGGATGCGGCGGGCGGGGTGTTCCCGCCCTCGGACGGCTCGGTGACGGTCGTACCGCAGCCGTCGCCGCGCGAGGCCGGGGTGCTGTCCTTCTCCGCCCACGCGGTCGTCTTCACCGACGAGGACCCGGACTGGGTGCACCGGACGCTCGCCGCCGTCCCCAGCGACCCGCTCGCCGCGCCGCTGTGCCCGCCCTTCCTCACCGCCTTCGCCGAGCGCACCGGGCGCGTCGTCAACAACATCGACCTGCTGACCGTCGCCCGCCGGCTGCCCGGCGAGCCGCCGCTGCCGCTGACCCGGGTCGACGACCGGGAGCACCCCCGGGTCGTCCGGGCGCTGCGCTACCGCGAGGACGTCCGGGTGTTCACCGCCGACGGCGGCGTCCTGGTGCTCGGCCGGGGCGTGGCCGGCCGCTGGGAGTGCGCGATCGAGGTCGACCCGCAGGCCCGCGGGCGCGGCCTCGGCCGGGCCCTGGCCACCGCCGCCCGGCACCTGCTGCCCGAGGGCGAGGTGATCTGGGCCCAGCAGGCGCCCGGCAACGCCACCAGCGTTCGCGCCTTCCAGGCCGCCGGCTACAAGCCGGTCGGCGCGGAGACGCTGCTCGTCCTCGGCCGCCCATGACCCACCCGCCCGGCGGCGCGACGCGGGACGGGGTTGCCCTGCGAACCGGCCGGGCTCACAGGCCCGTCATGGCCAACACGAACCAGACGACGCCGCCGAGCGCCACCAGGGTGACCAGCAGGACGCCCCCGATCACGGCGGACATCATCAGCGCCTGACCGGCCCGCCACTCTCTCAGGCCGGCGCCGATCAGCAGCACCCCCACCACGCCCGGCACCAGGGCCAGCGCCAGCAGCGTCAGCGTCCGGGCCACCTCGGCGTCCGACACCAGGTGGCACTCGTCCCCCTCGCACGCCGCCCGGACGTCCTCCCCCACCGGCGCGCCCGCCCAGATCCGGGCGTGCTCGTCCGCCGGGCCGCCGGTGTCCGGGTGGAACACGCCCCGGCAGTCCGAGGGGGGCGGGCCGTCCTCGTACTGGGAGATCAGACACCGCTCCGCCCGGAACGTCCCGGGCACCCCCACCAGCCCCGCCGCCTGCCCGAACTGCCGTACCGGCCCGCCCGCCAGCCACCCGGCCAGCCACACCAGCAGCACCCCGGCCACGACCGGTCCCCACCGCCGCACCGCCACCTCCATCGACCCACCCCCGCTGGTGTGACGCCCTCGGCGGCCGGGTGGTTGCACGGGCGGCCGCGGCGGACCGGAGGCCGATCAGCGGCTTCAGCGGGCCCGGGCACCCGCCGGGGCCAGTTCGGCGATGATCCGGACCGCCTCCGCGATCTGATCGTCCGTCAGGTCCCCGCGAGCGGTCAGCCGCAGCCGGGACACCCCGTCCGGGACGGACGGCGGGCGGAAGCACCCGACGGCGAGCCCGGCCCGGAGGCAGTCGGCGGCCCAGCCGACGGCGGCCTCCGGGCCGGGGGCGCGCACGGACACCACGGCCGCGTCCGGCTCGCAGGCCTGCAGCCCGGCGGCGGTGAGCCGGGCCGCGAGGCTGCGGGCCACCTCGCGGGTGCGGTCGGCGCGGTGCGGCTCGGCGCGCAGCAGGCGCAGCGCGGCGAGGGCCGCGCCGACGGCGGCCGGGGCGAGGCCGGTGTCGAAGATGAAGGTGCGGGCGGTCTCGGTGAGGTGGCGGATCACCCGGCGCGGCCCGAGCACGGCGCCGCCCTGCGAGCCGAGCGACTTGGAGAGCGTGACGGTGGCGACGGTGTCCGGCTGCCCGGCGAGCCCGGCCGCCGCGAGGGCCCCGGCGCCGCCGGGCCCGAGGACGCCCAGCCCGTGCGCGTCGTCGACCAGCAGCGCGGCGCCGTGCGCCCGGGCGGCGGCGGAGAGGGCGGGCAGCGGGGCGGCGTCGCCGTCCACCGAGAACACCGAGTCGGTGACCACCAGCGCCCGCGGCTGCTCCCGCCGCCCCAACACCTCCCGGACGGCCTGCGGGTCGCTGTGCGGGGCCCGGTGGACGTCCGCGCGGGCGAGCCGGCAGCCGTCGATCAGCGAGGCGTGGTTGTAGGCGTCCGACACGATCAGCGTGTCCGGATCGGTGAGCGCGGTCAGCGCGGCCAGGTTGGCGGTGTACCCGGAGGAGAACACCAGCGCCGCCTCCACCCCGCAGAACGCGGCGAGCTCCTCCTCCAGCTCGGTGTGCAGCGCGGTCGTCCCGGTCACCAGCCGCGACCCGGTCGAACCCCCGCCCCACCGCACCGCCGCCTCCGCCGCCGCACCGGTCACCACCGGATGCCTGGTCAGCCCCAGATAGTCGTTCCCGGCCAGGTCGAGCACCGGATCCCCCGCCTGCCGACTGCGCAACCTCCGCGTCAGGCCCGCGTCGGCCCGCAGCGCGGCGGCCTCGTCGAGCCAGTCGAAGACGGCCGCCGGGGCGAGATCGGTGGTGTGCGTTCCGGACGCAAGCGGTTGGACCATGCCCGGCACTCTGGCACGCCCCGCAGCCCCGATCAATGTGCCCCTCGGCACAACTTCGACGGCCGATCCTTGTTCGAGTTCACTTGCATTTCATCTGAATTACATATCCAAGATACCCGAACTCCTCGCATTCCCACCGGCCGTAACATTTCCGCAAACAGGACTCGGCCGGAACGCCCGATCCCGATAGGCTTCCGAACGATCTTTACCTGGGGGGGTAGTGACCATGACGGACCTCGAATTCGAGCGCCGGATGAATCCGTGGCTCTTCGACGGCAACGGGAATCTGACCGAAGAGGCGAAGAAACAGTTCCCCGACCTGGCCGGCGCCAACGCCGCCCCGGTCTCGCTCGGTGCCACCGGAGGCGGCCAGACCGTCAAGGCGAACCCGGGGGTGATCCAGCAGGCCGCACAGCACGCCTTCGCCCTCCGCGACGCCGTCAAGACCGAGTGCGGCAAGCCCGGCGAGCACGTCAACGCGGCGGCGGGCGCACTCAAGGGCTGGGCCGTCGGCGGGGCCCTCACGGCCTTCTGGGGCACGTGGACCAACCAGGCCGACGGCCTGCAGAGCACCGTCGGCGACATCGGCACCAACCTCCAGGCCACCGCCCAGGGCTACACGAAGACCGAGGCCGACATCCACGCCGGCTTCACGCAACAGGGCACGCAGGGCGCGCAGGGCTGACCGCGGCACGAGTGGGGAAGCAACAGAGATCATGGTGACGTTCGGCCAACTCCGGCAGGTCGACCTCGGCGGCCTCAACTCGGCCGCCGGCGACTTCGAGAACCTGGTCCGCACCTGGGACCTCACCCGGCGCATGCAGAACGAGGTCATCGGCACCGTTCAGCAGTCCGGCTGGCACGGCGACGCGGCCGGCCTCGCCACCGCCAAGCTCACCTGGGCCCGCGACCAGATCCACGCCGCCTTCGAGGAGGCGTCGGCCATCGCCAAGACCCTCCGCGACGCCCACACCGAGCTCACGGCCGCGAAGAAGGACCTGGACACGGCCGTCCAGCACGCCACCACCGACGGCCTCACGGTCGACGGCGAGGGCGCGGTGCACTGGCCGCCGCCCACGACCGACGCCGACAAACGCGATCCCGAATACGCCAGGAGCTGGCAGGCCAAAGCCGACGCCGCCGCCAAGGCCATCGGCGCCGCCCTCGACCGGGCCACCGAGGCGGACCTCGCCGCCGCCAACGCCCTGGGCAACGACACCGGCAGCGACGGCACCGTGTTCAACGCCGCCCCGGTCGGTGGCCTCCCGGAGGAGGAGGCCAAGGAGGCCACCTTCATCCTCGGCCTCGGCGACAAGGCCACCGACGCCCAGCTCGCCCGCCTCCGGACCCTGCTGGACCACCACAGCAGCGACCCGCGCTTCGCCGCGTCCTTCTACGGCAACCAGGACCCGCAGACGTTCCTGGCGAAGTACGGCGCGATGGCGCAGAGCGCCGACTTCGCCAACCGCACGGCCCGCTCCGCCGCGATCAAGGGCATCCAGCAGGGCCTGGGTCTCACCCTGGCCACCGCGACCGACAGCAAGCAGCAACCGCACGTCTCCGACGACTGGGAGACCAGGCTGCGCGCCGCCGGCGCCAAGCAGATCCCCGTCCCGGCGGGCGCCGATCCCGCCCACAGCCCGTACGGCTACCAGATCCTCGCCAACGTCCTGCGGAACGGGACGTACGACCCGCACTTCCTCAACCCGATCGCCGAGCACGTCACCCAGCTCACCCAGGAGAACCCGATGCGCTGGGACGCGGCCGGAAAGGCCGCCTACCCGTTCACCGAGCTCAAGTTCATCGGCGTGCCCGACAAGGACGGCAACCTGCGGGGCGTCAACCCGATGTCCGCCGTCCTGGAGGCCCTCGGCCACAGCCCGGAGGCGGCCACCAGGTTCTTCCACGACGCGCCGACCACCTACAACCCGGACGGCACGGTCAAGAGCAAGGGGGGCGAGAACACGTACCTCACCACGCTCACCGACAGCGGTTCCCGCTCCCTCCTGCTCGACCAGCAGTACCCGCCCCGGCCCAACCCCGGCACCGCCGACCCGTTCGAGGTCATCGCCCTCGGCCACGCCCTGGAGGCGGCCACCACCGGGCGGGCGTACGACGACGTCAACGCCCCATTGCCGCAGCACACGCAGGACATGAGCGGCGTCATGAAGCAGGCCGTCCAGCTGTTCGGCAGCAAGGAGGGCCCGGACCTGCTCTACGGAGACAAGGCACTCTTCGGAAACCTCAACGGCAGCCTCGGCAACATGACCGCCGCCTACATGGCCGATGTCCAGCACAGTCTCGACGGCACCTCCACCCGGCTACCCACGGCGGGGGCGCCGGCCGGGCTCGACAAGAACTCGACCGAGCGTCTGCTCGCCGTCCTCGGTCGCAATCCGGACGCCTACGGGGCCATTGCCAACGCCCAGCAGGCCTACACCACGGCCCAGATCAACGACGTGATCGCGCACCGTGGCGACCACGGCGACCTCACGGCCGCCGTCCAGAACGTCACCAGGCCCGGTGGTGAGGTCAGCGGGATCATCACGGCAGCCATGGTGGACGAGGTCTACACCAAGCACGCGGCCAGCGACGCGGCGTACAACGCCGCCGTCGACCAGAAGGCCGGCTGGGCGGGCAAGGTCTGGGACCTCACCGGCGGCAAGGCGGCGGGTGCCGTCCCAGGTGTCGGCGGGGCCGCGGACTTCACCGTGAACAAGATCATCGAGCACGTCGCGGAGAGCTACAAGGTCGACACCCACAACGCCGCCAGTGACGAGGCCCTCGCCGCGGCGAACAAGGCTCAGCAGGCCACCATCGACACCGCCGAGGCTGCCGTTCGCGACGCCGCCACCGCCGCCGGACTGGACCCCAGGTACATCGACGACCTGGCCCCGAATGCCGCCGGCAAGGTCAAGGACGGCTACAACAGCGGCGTCAGCAACTTCAAGGAAGCAACCCATGTCTGACGAGCGCACCGCCCCAGCCCCGGCCGGCACCTTCGAAACCGCCCTGCGCGAGGTCGCGAGGGCCCGCACACAGCGGCGGCGGTGGCTTGCGATCATCGGGCTGCCCGTCGTCGCGGCCGCCGGGCTCGGGGCCTGGGTGTGGAAGCCGTGGCAGTCGGTCAACCTTCCGGAGTCCGCCTGCTGGTCGGTCGTGACCAAGGCCGATCTCAAGCCGCTCGCCGGCGACGACGGCACGGCCACGGTGGACTCCTCCGGGGACCTCTCGGGCAGGCTGCCCTATCCGGACTGCCGGATCTACTGGAACGGCGCCAAGCGCAAACCCCTGCTGAGTGTCACTGTGCTGCATCCCAGCGATACCGTCTACAACCACGTCCTCGGGCTCGGCAAACCGGGAACCTCGCTCGACCCAAGGCCGATCGAGCTCGGCGCGGGTGTCACGGGATGGATCACCCGCGATGCCAACGTCGATCTCGTCTACCGGTGCGACGCCGTGGCCGCCGCGGACTCGCCGTTCCGGGAGATCCTGGTGAGCGGCAGTCCGGTGTCGGGCGACAGCCACAGCACCTCGGTACGCGAGGCCCATGTCGGGCTCGCCTGGCGAACCGCGGCCGCGGCCATCAGGGCCGAGGGCTGCCGCAGCGCCGCCTTGGTCGCCTCCCAGCCGGCCACTCCCGCGCAGTGACCGTGACCCGGGCTTTGCCCGGGGTGGCGGCGAGCAGGCAAGATAGCCGGGTGACCCTCCTTGATCTGATGCCGAAGCCCGCCACGCCCGATGCGCTGTACGAGACCTTCGCCGCGTGGGCGGAGGAGCGCGGGATCACGCTGTACCCGGCGCAGGAGGAGGCGCTGATCGAGCTGGTGTCGGGGAACAACGTGATCCTGGCGACGCCGACCGGCTCGGGCAAGAGCCTGGTGGCGGCGGGGGCGCACTTCGCGGCGCTGGCGGAGGGGAAGCGGACGTTCTACACGGCGCCGATCAAGGCGCTGGTGTCGGAGAAGTTCTTCGACCTGGTCAAGATGTTCGGCACCGAGCAGGTCGGCATGATGACCGGTGACGCGAGCGTGAACCCGACCGCGCCGATCATCTGCTGCACGGCCGAGGTGCTGGCGCAGATCGCGCTGCGCGACGGGCTCCGGGCGGACGTCGGCCAGGTGGTCATGGACGAGTTCCACTTCTACGCGGAGCCGGACCGCGGCTGGGCCTGGCAGATCCCGCTGCTGGAGCTGCCGCAGGCGCAGTTCCTGCTGATGTCGGCGACGCTCGGCGACGTGCGCCGCTTCGAGGAGGACCTGACCCGCCGGACGGGCCGCCCGACGACGGTGGTGCGCAACACGACCCGCCCGGTGCCGCTGTTCTACGAGTACCGCCGCACCACGATGCACGACACCCTGGAGGAGCTGCTGCAGACCGGCCAGGCGCCGGTCTACGTGGTGCACTTCACGCAGAAGGAGGCGGTGGACCGGGCGCAGTCGCTGATGAGCATCAACATGTGCTCGAAGGCGGAGAAGGACGCCATCGCCGACCTGATCGGCGGCTTCCGCTTCACCACCAAGTTCGGCCGCAACCTGTCCCGTTTCGTGCGCCACGGCATCGGCGTGCACCACGCGGGCATGCTGCCGAAGTACCGCCGGCTGGTCGAACGCCTGGCTCAGGCCGGCCTGTTGAAGGTGATCTGCGGGACGGACACGCTGGGCGTCGGGGTGAACGTGCCGATCCGTACGGTGCTGTTCACGGCGCTGTCCAAGTACGACGGCAACCGGGTGCGGATCCTGCGCGCCCGCGAGTTCCACCAGATCGCCGGGCGGGCCGGGCGGGCCGGGTTCGACACCGTCGGACAGGTGGTGGCGCAGGCGCCCGAGCACGTGATCGAGAACGACAAGGCGATCGCCAAGGCCGGGGACGACCCGAAGAAGAAGCGCAAGGTGGTGCGCAAGAAGGCGCCGGAGGGCTTCGTCGGCTGGACCGAGGAGACCTTCGACAAGCTGATCGGCGCCGACCCGGAGCCGCTGGTCTCGCGGTTCAAGGTGAGCCACGCGATGCTGCTGTCGGTGATCGGCCGCCCCGGCAACGCCTTCGAGGCGATGCGCAAGCTCCTCACCGACAACCACGAGGACCGCGCGGCGCAGCGCCGGCACATCCGCACCGCGATCGCGATCTACCGCTCCCTGCTGCAGGGCGGCGTGGTCGAGCGGCTGCCGGAGCCGGACGCCGAGGGCCGGATCGTGCGCCTGACGCTCGACCTCCAGGAGAACTTCGCGCTCAACCAGCCGCTCTCCACCTTCGCCCTGGCCTCCTTCGAGCTGCTCGACCCGACCTCGCCCTCGTACGCGATGGACGTGATCTCGGTGGTCGAGGCGACCCTCGACGACCCGCGCCAGATCCTCGCCGCGCAGCAGAACAAGGCGCGCGGCGAGGCCGTCGGCGAGATGAAGCGCGACGGGATCGAGTACGAGGAGCGGATGGAGCGGCTCCAGGAGATCACCTACCCGAAGCCGCTGGAGGAGCTGCTCACCCACGCGTACGAGGTGTACCGCCGGGCGCACCCGTGGATCGGCGACCACGAGCTGAGGCCGAAGTCGGTGGTCCGCGACCTGTACGAGCGGGCGATGACCTTCTCGGACTACGTCGGCCACTACGAGCTGGCACGCACCGAGGGCATCGTGCTGCGCTACCTGGCGAGCGCGTACAAAGCGCTGGAGCAGACCGTCCCCGAGGACGTGAAGACCGACGATCTGAAGGACGTCATCGCCTGGCTGGGCGAGCTGGTCCGCCAGGTCGACTCCAGCCTGCTGGACGAGTGGGAGCAGCTGGCCAACCCGACCGACCCGCAGGCCCCCGAGGTGACGCTGGACGACAAGCCGGCGCCGGTCACCGCGAACGCGCGGGCGTTCCGGGTGCTGGTGCGCAACGAGATGTTCCGCCGGGTCGAGCTGTGCGCGCTGGAGCACTACGAGGAACTCGCCGAGCTGGACGGCGGGTACGGCTGGGACGCGGACCGCTGGGCGGACGCCATGGACGGGTACTGGGAGGAGTACGACGACCTCGGCACCGGCCCGAACGCGCGCGGCCCGAAGATGCTGATCATCGAGGAGGAGGACTCCGCCTGGCGGGTCCGGCAGATCTTCGACGACCCGGAGGGTGACCACGACTGGGGAATCAGCGCCGAGGTCGACCTGTACGGATCGGACGAGGAGGGCCGGGCGGTGGTGCGGGTCACCGCGGTGGACCGGCTGGGCGGCTGACCCTCCGTCAGACATGCGGAGGGGCCCGGAACTTGCCGGGCCCCTGGTCGTTTCCGCGCAGCCGTCAAACCGCCGGTTGCGCCCTCTGATCGTTTGTCACATCCATACAAAGGGCTGACCGGCCACGTAGGAGAGGGCGCGGGTGGCATCGTCGAGGTTCGGCTCCCCGCCGGCCCCGGAGGCGGTGGGCGCCGGAACGGTGGTGGTGGCGCCCGGGGTGGCGGCGGGGCCGGGTTGGGCGTCGGTCCGCGAGCTGGTGACGGTCACGTAGTGCCCGACCGCCTCGACCCGCGGCTCACTGGCCGGCTTGGCGGAGACGGAGGCCGAGGCGGACGGCGCGGGCGCGGTGGAGGCGTCGGCGAGGATGAAGGCGACGGCACCGGGCTTGGCCCGCAGGGCGTCGGCGGCCTTGGCAGCAGAGGCCTGGTCGGCGAAGCGCAGCAGGGTGACGCTGCTGAGCACCGGGCGGTCGACGCCGGAGAAGCTGACGATCAGGTAGGCATGGCAGCCGCTGTCCCGGAACAGCTCCTGGGTGCGGTCCTGCAGGACCTCGGCGCAGTTCTCGCCCTGCCGGATGGCGCCACGCCGGGCCTTGTACCCGGCGGCCTCGACCGGCCGCTGGGTGGGGAAGAGGCTGTCGGCATTGAGGCCCTCGGAGTCGGTGTGCGGCGGCGGGGTGCCGACCACCGGGGGCGTCCTGGCCGCATCCTTGGTGGACGGGCCGAGGCCGGGTATGTAGTCGCCGGGCATCGGGCGGGTGATGATCCATCCGCCGGCGGTCATCACACCCACCACGACGAACCAGCCCACCACCCGGCGGGCCGTCAGGCGCCTGCCCCGGCCACCGCCCCGACTGCCGCTCAGCTCCGCGCCCGTGCCGACGGCGGCCCCGCCGGTCCGCTGCCCTGCCTGGCCGTCCTGGCCCTCTCCCGGAGTCGGGGTGCGCTCCCGCTGCGTGGTCATGGCGCAGATTCTAAGCAACCGTCGGGTGGCCCAGATCACGGGGTGGGCTGGTTGTCGATCACCGCCGCACGTGCGTACCGACACCGACCGTCCACCCCCCGCCGGCGACCTCCGCCTACTGGCGGGTAACCACCGGTTCGCGTCGGCGTCAAGCCCGTGACCAGCACCGACGCCGTGAGCTTCGACACTGTGGCAAGTGGCACATCCTTCCGCGGATCTTCTGGCGGGTTTCCTCTGGCGCCATTCGAGCGCCAGCAGGCAGGATCGGCCCCATGGATCTGCTCGATACCCTCACCGCCAAGGGCCTGCGCGGCGACGTCCCGACCCGCGAGGAGGCGCTGGCCGTCCTCGCCACCACCGACGACGAGTTGCTCGACGTCGTCGCCGCGGCCGGCAAGGTGCGCCGGAAGTGGTTCGGCCGGCGCGTCAAGCTCAACTACCTGGTGAACCTCAAGAGTGGGCTCTGCCCGGAGGACTGCACCTACTGTTCGCAGCGGCTGGGCTCCAAGGCCGAGATCCTCAAGTACACCTGGCTCAAGCCCGACCAGGCCGCCGAGGCGGCCCGCGCCGGGGTGGCCGGCGGCGCCAAGCGGGTCTGCCTGGTGGCCAGCGGCCGCGGCCCGACGGACCGTGACATCGACCGGGTCACCGACACCATCGACGCCATCAAGGACGCAGACCCCGCGGTCGAGATCTGCGTCTGCCTCGGCCTCCTGTCCGGCAACCAGGCGGAGCGGCTGAAGGCGGCCGGCGCCGACGCCTACAACCACAACCTCAACACCTCCGAGAACACCTACGGCGACATCGCCACCACCCACACCTACGCGGACCGGGTGGACACCGTGCAGAAGGCGCACGGCGCGGGCCTGTCCGCCTGCTCCGGCCTGATCGCCGGCATGGGCGAGAGCGACGAGGACCTGGTCGACGTGGTGTTCGCGCTGCGCGAGCTCGGCTCGGACTCCGTCCCGGTCAACTTCCTGATCCCGTTCGAGGGCACCCCGCTCGCCAAGGAGTGGAACCTCACCCCGCAGCGCTGCCTGCGCATCCTGGCGATGGTCCGCTTCGTCAACCCGGACACCGAGGTGCGGATCGCCGGCGGGCGCGAGGTGCACCTGCGCTCGATGCAGCCGCTCGGCCTGCACCTCGCCAACTCCATCTTCCTCGGCGACTACCTGACCAGCGAGGGCCAGGCCGGGCAGGCCGACCTCGACATGATCAAGGACGCCGGTTTCGAGGTCGAGGGCGCCGACGAGGCCACCCTGCCCCGCCACCGCTCGGACATCGCGGCGGCGGCCGCCGCCGGCTCCTGCGGCACCGCCGCCTCGGCCTGCGGCAGTGGCGGCGGCTGCGGGCCGTGCGGCGGGCACGAGGCGCACGAGGCCCCGGTCGCGGCGTCCGAGCACCCGGCGTCCGAGCACCCGGACGCCGGTCAGCCCGGCGACGGGACCCCGGGCGACGGGACCCCGGGCGACGAGCTGCGCAGTGACCTCGTCAAGGTCCGCCGCCGCGGCGCCGGCACCGAACTCGCGCCCAACGCCTGACAGTTCCACCGTCTGGAGTAACCCACCATGCCCCAGCTGTCCGCGGACACGCTGCTCTCCCTCGACCGCGCCCACGTCTGGCACCCGTACGGGCCGATGCCCGGCACCGTCACCCCGTACGTGGTCGAGTCCGCCTCGGGGGTCCGGCTGCGCCTCGCCGAGCCCGTCGCGGGCGGGCGGCGCGAACTCGTCGACGGGATGTCGTCCTGGTGGGCGGCCATCCACGGCTACCGGCACCCGGTGCTGGACGAGGCCGTCCGCGAGCAGCTGGGGCAGATGAGCCACGTGATGTTCGGCGGGCTCACCCACGAGCCCGCCGTCCGGCTGGCGGCGACGCTGGTGGACATCACGCCCGAGCCGCTGCGGCACGTCTTCCTCGCCGACTCGGGCTCGGTGGCCGTCGAGGTCGCGATGAAGATGTGCCTGCAGTACTGGCAGTCCGTCGGCCGTCCGCACAAGCGCCGGCTGCTGACCTGGCGCGGCGGCTACCACGGCGACACCTTCCACCCGATGTCCGTCTGCGACCCGGACGGCGGCATGCACCACCTGTGGGGCGGGGTGCTGCCCGGGCAACTGTTCGCGCCGCCGCCGCCGGCCGGGTTCGACGCCCCGCTCGACCCCCGGTACGCGGCCGAGTTCGAGGAGCTGATGGCCCGGCACGCGGACGAACTGGCCGCCGTCATCGTCGAACCGGTGGTCCAGGGCGCGGGCGGTATGCAGTTCCACTCCCCCGCCTACCTGCGGATGCTGCGCGAACTCTGCGACCGGTACGGGGTGTTGCTCGTCTTCGACGAGATCGCCACCGGCTTCGGCCGCAGCGGCGCACTGTTCGCCGCCGACCACGCGGACGTCTCACCGGACGTGATGTGCCTGGGCAAGGCGCTCACTGGTGGCTACCTGACGCTCGCCGCCACGCTGTGCACCGCCGAGATCGCCGACGGCATCAGCCGCGGCGAGATGCCGGTACTCGCGCACGGGCCGACCTTCATGGGCAACCCGCTGGCCTGCGCGGTCGCCAACGCCTCGCTGGGCCTGCTGCTCGGGCAGGACTGGGCGGTCGAGGTCAAGCGCATCGAGGCGGGGCTGACCGACGGGCTCGCGGCCGCCGTGGACGTCCCCGGGGTCCGGGACGTCCGGGTGCGGGGCGCGATCGGCGTTGTCCAGCTCGACCACCCGGTGGACGTCCCGGCGGCCACGGAGGCGGCCGCGCGTGCCGGCGTCTGGCTGCGGCCCTTCCGGGACCTGATCTACACCATGCCCCCCTATGTGACGGAGGACGAGGACGTGGCACGCATCGCCGCCGCCGTGACCGCCGCGGCGGTGGCGGCATGAGCGCGCGGATCCTGTTCGTGACGGGCACCAACACCGAGGTCGGCAAGACGGTCGCCACGGCGGCCGTCGCCTCGGCCGCGCTGCAGGGCGGCCTGCGGGTCGCGGTGCTCAAGCCCGGCCAGACCGGCGTCGCCCCCGACGAGCCCGGCGACGCCGCCGAAGTCGCGCGCCTGGCAGGCGAACTGACGGTGCGTGAGCTGGTCCGGTACCCGGAGCCGCTGGCGCCCGACACCGCCGCCCGGCGGGCCGGACTGCCGTTCCTCTCCCCCGCCGAGGTGGCCACCGCCGTCGCCGAGCTCGCCACCGCGCACGACCTGGTCCTGGTCGAGGGCGCGGGCGGGCTGCTCGTCCGCTACGACGACGAGGGCCGCACCCTGGCCGACCAGGCCCGGGCCGTCCGCGACGCCGGGCTGCCGGCCGAGGTGCTGCTCGTCGCCTCGGCCGGGCTGGGCACGCTGAACATCGTCGCGCTCTCGGCGGAGGCCCTGGCGGCGCGCCGGCTGCCGCTGACGGGCGTGCTCGTCGGCTCCTGGCCCACCGCCCCCGGGCTCGCCGAGCGGTGCAACCTCGCCGACCTGCCGCGCTCGGCCGGCGCCCCGCTGCTCGGCGCCCTGCCGGAACGCGCCGGCACCGCCGCGGACTTCGCCGCCCTCGCCCTCGCCTCGCTGGCCCCCGAGCTGGGCGGCACCTGGGACGCGGAGCACTTCGCGCACGCCCACCGCCCGGAACAGGCTCGGCTTCGCTCGAAGGTGTGATCTCGGCGCCCGAACCGTGGGCCGAGGCGGTACGGGCTCAATACCGTTCCTCCCATGACAGACGGGATGACGGTAGACGAGTCTCTTCGGGCCCTGGCCACCCTGGAGGCTGCGTGGAAGGACGACGACGAGGCGCTGTCCGCCCTCGCCGCGGGCGGTGCGGACGAGCGCTCGCTCCCGGCGCTGGTCGCCGCGTACGGCGAGCACGCGATGGACACCCTGCTGGCCCTGGCCTTCGGGCTGCGGTCGAGCATGAGCGACGAGGAGATCGCCGAACTCTCCGACGCGGTGAGCTCCAACATCGGCGCCCGGATGAGCGCCCTGCTCACCCAGGCCCTGAAGACCTGGGGCGCCCTCGCGGCCCCGGACGACCTGGCGGTGACCAAGGCCATCGCCCACGCGGTCATCGACGCCATGCGCGCCGTGACCGAGGACCCGAGCCGGACCGAGGTCCTGCCCCTGCTGGCGACCTTCCGCACCTACGCCCTGAACAACCCCTGAGGCGTTGGGGGCGGGGGAGTGGGGGCCTCGGGAACACCGAAGCCCACTCCTGCCCCCGCCCCCCGCCCAGGGGAGTGGGGGCCGGGGCGTATCCACCACCGGAGTTCGGTGGACCGAACGGTCGGCCCACCCGTCAGTGGCCGGGCCGCGGCGCGGCCACCTTCCGCCGCTGCGCGAGGTGCAGCCGCTGCTCCGCCCGCTGGTGCAGGAGCAGCACCGAGCGCACCGGCTCGCCGCCCAGCGCGGTGTACGCGTGCGGCAGCGAGGCGTCGAAGCCGACGTAGTCCCCCGGGCCCAGCTCCGTCTCGTACCCGTTCACCCGCACGCCCAGCCGGCCCGCCTGGACGATGGTGTGCTCGGTGCCGACGTGGCCACCGGAGTCCTGGGTACCGCCGGCACGCACCTGCTGGTCGTAGACCTCGAACACCGAGTCGCCGGACTCGATCCGGCGCAGCGGGCGCAGGTCCACGCCCTCGCCGCTGAACGACTCGACGTCGGCGGCGCGGACCACGGTCAGCTCGCCGGAGGGCCGCCCGTCGACCAGGTCGGAGATCGGCACGCCGAGGATCCGGGAGAGTCCGAAGACCGTCTCCAGGGTCGGGTTGCCGCCGCCGGACTCCAGTTGGGAGAGCGTCGCCTTGCCGACCCCGGCCTGCCGGGACAGTTCGGAGAGCGACAGCCCGCGCTGGGCCCGGACGCGCTTGAGGTTGGCGGCGAGGACGCCCCGGACGGATCCCTCGGAGACGCTCACGCTCTTCCCCTTCTCTCCGGACATTGTTCGATAAACCGTACGGTACGCATGCCAAGCAGACAGGTCAGCGTAGCGAAGCAGGTCGATACCCCGGGCCGGTCCGACCCGAACCGGCCCTCCCCACCCACGGGTCCGGCTACTTCAACCGCGCCAGCGCCGTGGCCACCCGCTTGACCGCGTCGACGACGTCCTCGGGCTGGCGGGCGGTGAAGCAGAGGCGGAAGAAGCCGGGCACCGGGTTGTGCATCACGCCACCGGGCAGCAGGGTGACCTCGGTCGGCTCGGCCATGAGGTACTTGAACAGCCACTCCTCCTTCGGGTCGAGTCCGCCCGGGCCGGCGAGCGGCAGTCCGGCCGCCTCCTCGTGGGCGTGATCGGAACGCTTGCCGAGGTACTTGGTGAGGTCGAGCCAGAAGAACTGGGCGGCGTTGTCACCGGGGCGGTGCACATAGTCGATCTTCGCGGCGTCCAGGGCGGCCTTGACCTTGTCGAAGCTCGTCTTGAGCAGTGTGCGGTACTCCCGCATCGCGTAGGTGGTGTAGAGCTCGCTGCACGGGCCGTCGGCGGGGGCGCTCAGCAGCTCCTGCATGACGTAGGTCTTCAGCGAGTCGAAGGGGCTGAACCAGGGCAGCGGATGGGTCGGCTCGGCCGGGTCGTTGTTGCCGAGCATGGTGTCGCGCACGGCGAGGTTCCGGGAGACCACGAAGCCGGTGCGGAAGCCGGACAGGCCGAAGTCCTTGGCGAAGCCCCAGACGACGTGGATCCGGTCGGCGTGCTTCCGGTAGGCATCCAGGGCCAACGCGCTGGTGAACTTAGTGGTGCCGCCTTCGAGTTGGGAGTGGCAGTAGATCTCGTCCGAGATGATGTGCATGTCGGTGTCGTTGAGCGCCCACCCGTAGATCTCGTCCTGCAGGGCCCGCGAGTAGTTGACGCCCAGCGGGTTGTGCGGGTTGGTGAGGACGAGCAGGCGCGGCGTGTGGCCCGCCGCCTTCCGGTCCTTGTAGGCCTTCTTGAGCAGGGCCAGGGTGAGCCGGTACCGCTCCTCCCCCTCGGTCGGCAGGTTCACCGGGACGCACGTGAGCCTGGGCCGTTCCTGGAAGGACCAGTTGAAGCCCTGCCAGTACGGCGCGGGGATCAGCACCTCGTCGCCGTCCTTGAGCGGCCGGCCGACCGGGTCGCTCCCCTTGAGCGCGAAGGCGATGCACTCCAGCGCGGAGGAGACCCCGGCGACGCCGTACACGTGGTCCTTGTCGACCTCGGCGCCGAGCGCCAGGGTGAGCAGCTTGGCGACCGGCTAGCGCACCTTCTCGGTGCCGGCCGAGTCGATGTACTGGATGTACCGCTCGGGGAGCAGGTGGATGTCGTTGAAGACCTTCTCCATCGAGTGGTGGTACAGCAGCACGTTCTCGGCGACGGACAGGTTGACCGCCCTGGGGGTCGCGACGTGCTGGTGGAAGTAGGCGAGGGCCTGCTCCAGGTCGGGCTGGCGGGCGAGGATGTCGGCGGCCGTCTCGGGTGAGGCCAGGGTGCGGGTGTCGTCGGTCATGGCGGTCCTTCTCCGGGTGTCGCGGGGTGGGCTGGGCGGCGTGCCGGAACCAGTCGTTCGGGCACGCACCGGCCCCAGCGGACCACGCACCGGAGACGGCCGCCAGTGCTCGGCGGCCGTCCGGACGGGGGTGGACTCAGGCGGTCAGCAGCTTGACCCAGCGGCTCCACCGCGGTTCGGGGCGGTAGCCGGCGGCCTGCCAGGTGCGGTGGCCGAGGGCGTTGTCGTCCAGCACCATGGCGTCGGCTCGGCGGCCGCCGAGCGCGGCGAAGCGCTCCTCCGCGGCGGCCAGCAGGGCGGCGCCGATGCCCTGGCGGCGGTGGTCGGGGTCGACGGCGAGGCGGTAGAGGTGGCAGCGCCAGCCGTCCCAGCCGGCGATCACCGTGCCGACGACCGTTGCCGGGTCTCCCACCGGGGTGGCGACGATCAGGCACTCCGGGTCCCGGGCGAGCAGCGCGGCCACGCCCGCCGCGTCGTCCGTGATGCTGGTGCCCTTCGCCGCCCGGGCCCAGAGGGCGAGCAGGGCGGGGATCTCGTCGGAGGTGGCGGCGCGCAGGGTGATCGTGTCGGTCATGCGGCCTGTCCAGCGGGCGCTTTCGCCCCGCCGCCGGGAATTCCGCGACGCGGACGGACGCCGCCGGCCGGCCTGCACCGCGGGCGGACGGGCCGTCAGCCCAGGCGCCACACCGTGGTGGTCTTGACCGCGGTGTCCTCCAGGTCGGCGACGACCGGCACCTGGTAGGCGGCCACCGCGGTGAACCGCTCCCGGGGCAGGTAGGCCCGGCCGGGGTCGCCGACGATGACGGTGGCGCCGCGCGCGGCGGCCCGTTCCAGGAAGGGCAGGAAGCGGGCGGCCATGGCCCGTTCGTAGAACACGTCGCCCGCGAGCACCACGTCGGCCGGGGCACCGTCGCCGTCCACCAGGTCCACCAGAGCGGCCTCCACCCGGACACCGTTGGCCTCGGCGTTGAGGTCGATGGCGGCCACCGCGTAGGCGTCGATCTCGGCCGCGCGGACGGCCGCCGCACCGCTCAGCGCGGCCGCGACGCCGACCACCCCGGACCCGGCGGCGACGTCCAGCACCGTCCGCCCGGCGACCAGCTCGGGGTGGTCCAGCACGTAGCGGGCGACGGCCACCCCGCCGGCCCAGGCGAACGCCCAGAACGGCGGCGGCAGCCCGACCTCCCCGCGCACCCGCTCGGTGGTCTCCCAGAGGGTGATCGCGTCCTCGGCCATGTGCAGGCCGACCTCGGGGACGAACGGGACGGGCTTCAGCTCGGTCTCGCGCCGGACGAAGGCGAGGTCGGTCTCCGGCTGAAGAGTGCGCAGCTCACTCGGCATCCCCGCAGCATAGGGCCTCACCGCCGGGACGGGCCTTCCCCGATCCGGCGGGGGCGCTCGCGACCGCCACCACAGCCACCGCCGCTGCTTCCGCCAGGACCTCGCGGGGCCTGGGCAGGACCGGGCCCGGTCCTGCCACCGGCCGCGCGACCGTCGTCCCGGCGGCGCCGACCGGGTCTCCGGCGCCGTCAGCCGTCGGCCGCCAAGGGGACGGTCGCCGTGAGGCGGGCCCCGGACGGCGTCGGGGTGACGACCAGGGTGCCGCCGTGGTGGCGGGCGATGTCGCGGGCGATCGGCAGGCCCAGGCCGCTGCCGCCCTCGTCCCGGCTGCGGGCGTCGTCGAGGCGGGTGAAGCGTTCGAAGACGCGCTCGCGGTCGGCGGGCGGGATGCCGGGGCCGTCGTCCTCGACGTCCAGGACGGCCAGGCCCCGGGCGCGGTCGGCGGTGAGCCGGACGTGGACGGCGCCCGCGGCGTGCCGGTCGGCGTTGTCGAGCAGGTTGGTGAGCAGTCGGCCGAGCCAGAGCGGGATGCCGTCGACGGCCACCGCGGGGGCGAGGTCCGTGGTGCGCCGGTGCGGGCCGGCGGGGCGGCCGAGCACGGTGGCGGCGACCAGCCCGGTGAGGTCCACCCGCTGCCGGGGCCGGTCCTCGGCGCCGCCGCCCGCGTCGAGGCGGGCGAGCAGCAGCAGGTCGGTGGCGAGGCTCTGCAGCCGGTCGGTGTCCTGGAGCGCGCCGTGCACCAGTTCGGCCCGGACGGACGGGTCGGGGTGGGTGTCGGCGACCTCCAGCTGGGTGCGCAACACCGCGAGCGGGCTGCGCAGTTCGTGCGAGGCGTCGGCGATGAACTGCCGCTGGCGCCGCCCGGAGGCCTCCAGCCGGTCGAGCATCGCGTTCATGGTGGCGGCGAGGCGGGCGATCTCGTCGGCGGTGCCGGGTTCGGGGACACGGCGGTGCAGATCCTGCCCGGTGATCGCGTCCACCTCGGCGCGGATGGCCTCCACCGGCCGCAGCGCGTGCCCGGTCACCCGCCAGGTGACGACCACCCCGGTGAGCAGCAGCAGCGGGCAGGCGACGGCGAGCGCGGCCTGGGTGATGTCGAGCGCCTCGTCGGCGGCGCGCAGCGAGGCGCCCGCGTAGACGGTGACCGGCCCGCTCGGGGTGTCGGCGGTGACGGCGGTGAGGCGCTGGCGGTGGTGGTCGTACAGCGGGTCGACGTCGTCGGTGGTGTGCGAGCCGGTGCGGTGGGCGGCGGTGAGGGCGGGCCGGCCGGTCAGGTTGGGGCTGGCGGCGAGGACGGTGCCGTGGGCGTCGACGGCCTGCAGGAAGTCGGTGCCGTGGCCGGCGTGCAGGACGGGCGTGAGCCGCCCCTGGACGGCGAGTTGGGCGACCGAGTCGGCCTGCTGCCTGGTGGCGGAGGCGGCGGAGGCGACCAGGTCGGCGTGCAGGGCGGCGAGCAGCCCGGCGCCGGCCAGGGCGAGGGCGGCGGCGAGCACCGTACCGGCGGCGGCGGTGGCCCGGGCGCGCACCGACCGGGGGACGAACCGCCCGAGCGGGCCGGGGAGTCGGGGAAGGCGCGGGCGCATCTCAGCCGCCGTCGGGGGCGAGCCGGTAGCCGGCGCCGCGCATGGTCTGCAGGGCGGCGCGGCCGAACGGGGCGTCGATCTTGCGCCGCAGTGCGTGGATGTGGACCTCGACGATGCTGGGGTCGGGGTCGTGGTCGGCGTCCCAGACATGGTCGAGGATCTCGCGCTTGGAGACCACCGTCCCGGCGCGCGCGGCCAGGTACTCCAGGATCGCGAACTCGCGGGCGGTCAGCTGGGTGGGGCTGCCGGCCCGGGCGCAGGTGCGGGCGTTGGCGTCGAGGACCAGGTCGCCGAGGGTGTGCAGGCGCGGGCGCTGCTGGTCGATCCGGCGGTGCAGGGCGCGCAGCCGCGCGAGCAGGACGACGAAGGAGAAGGGCTTGGACAGGTAGTCGTCGGCGCCGGTGTCCAGGGCCTCCGCCTCGTCCCATTCGCCGTCCTTGGCGGTGAGCATCAGGATTCCGGCCCGGCAGCCGTTGGCGCGCAGCCGGGCGCAGACCCGGTAGCCGTTGAGGCCGGGCAGCATGATGTCGAGGACGATCACGTCGTAGGGGTGCCGGTCGGCGAGGGCGAGGCCTTCGGGCCCGTTGTGGGCGGTGTCGACGGTGTGGCCGTCGGCCTCCAGGCCGCGGCGCAGCGCGGTGGCCATCCGGTGTTCGTCCTCGACGACGAGTAGGTGCATCCGTTCAGGGTGCCAGGTGATGCCTGGTGGTCCGTCGGCGGCTTAAGCGGAGGTTCAGGAACGGTCCGCCATGATCGCCGGGCGCGCCCCGGGGGTTCCGGGCGCGGTGAGCAGCCGAGGCAAGGAGAACGCCCGATGACCGACGCCACGTCGTCCACCCTTCCGCTCCCGGAGGGCCCGAACGGACCGGACGGCCTGCACGGACCGGACGGCCTGCACGACGCTGCGCAGGATCCGCAGCGGGCGCCGAAGCGGCCCCGGGCGGCGCGACTGCGCGGCTGGGCGGGCGGCCGGGAGCGCCGGATCGCCGCCGGGGTGGCCGCCGTCGCGCTGATCGGCGCGGGCGGGCTGGCACTGGCGGCCGCCCACGAGGAGCACGGACGCGAGGGCCACCGCGCGATGAGCCGGGCCGAGGGCGGCTCGTCCGACGAGCACGGCGAGCACGGCGGGAACAGCGAGCGCGGCGGATACGGCGAGCAGGGCGGGAACGCCCCGGGCGAGGGGCGCGCCAAGGACGGCCGCCACCACGGCGGCGGGCAGGGGCGGGACAACGGGCAGGGGAAGAACGGCGGCCAGGCCGGGGCCGACGCCCGCCTCGCCCCGGCCCCGCTCCCCTCCCTCGCCGCCTCGGCCGCGTTGGAGAAGGCCCAGGGCGCCGTCCCCGGCGGGCGGGCCGAGTCGCTGCGCCGCGTCACCCAGCAGGGCGGCGCCGCCGCCTGGGCCGTGGTGGTCGTGGGCCCGGACGGCGTGCGCCACCTGGTGACCGTCGACGGCACGAGCGGCGAGCTGACCGGGAACACCGTCGTCGACGGGTCCGGGCGCTGACATGGCCCGGCACACGACGATGCCCCGGGCCGCGGCCCGCCCCAGCACCCCGGTCGAGGCGGGAGCGGCCAGGGCCGGAACGCCCGGAGCCGGAACGCCCGGGGCAAGCAAGGTCCCGGCCGTGGACGCCTGGTTCTGGCTGGTGAAGGTGCTGACCACCGGCATGGGCGAGACCCTGTCGGACTTCCTGGCGCACACCGTCGGCCCGGTGCCGGCGGTCGCGGCGGCCGGACTGCTGCTCGCCGTGGCGCTGCTCGTCCAGCTGCGGCTGCGCCGCTGCGTGCCTGGCATGTACTGGGCGGTGGTGGTGCTGGTCAGCGTGTTCGGCACGATGGTCGCCGATGTGGCGCACGTCGCGCTGGGCGTGCCGTACGCGGTGTCGGCGGGTGGACTGGCGGTGGCGCTGGCCGCGCTGTTCCTGCTCTGGCACCGGGTGGAGGGCTCGCTGGCGATCGACCGGGTGACCGGGCTGCGCCGGGAGCTGTTCTACTGGGCAGCGGTGCTGCTGACCTTCGCGCTGGGCACCGCGCTGGGCGATCTGACGGCGGCCACGCTGCACGCCGGGTATCTGCTGGCCGGTCTGGGTTTCGCCGTGCTGATCACCGTCCCGGCGGTGGCGGCGCGGGCCCGGTGGGTCGGCCCGGTGGCCGGGTTCTGGTGGGCGTACGTGTTGACCCGCCCGCTGGGCGCTTCGTTCGCGGACTGGCTGGGCGTGGGCGCCGACCGGGGCGGCCTCGCGCTCGGCACCGGCCCGGTGAGCCTGGCCCTGGCGGTGCTGATGGCGGCCGCCCTCGTCCTGTCGACCCGGGCACACCGGCGACGGACGGCGAGTGGACGTTCCACCGCCTAAGCGTCTACATTGCTGTAGACGTCGGAGGCGTACGGCATCACCCCCCGGACAGCCGTGCGCCTCCGGCCTCCAGGCCTCACCCCTACCCCCGCTCGTCGACCACCCGCCGGATCTTCCCCACCGACCGCTCCAGCGCGTACGGCTCGACCACCTCGACCGCGACCGTCACCCCCACGCCGTCCTTCACCGCCCGGACGATCGCCGCCCGCGCCGCCACCCGCCGCTCGGCCGGAGCGTCCGGGCGCGCCTCGACCCGGACGGTCATGTGGTCCAGCCGCCCCTGCCGGGTGAGCCGTAGCTGGAAGTGCGGCGCGACGCCCGGAGTGCGCAGCAGGATCTCCTCGATCTGGGTCGGGAAGACGTTCACCCCGCGCAGGATGATCATGTCGTCGCTGCGCCCGGTGACCTTCTCCATCCGCCGGAAGGCCGGCCGCGCGGTGCCGGGCAGCAACCGGCTGAGGTCGCGGGTGCGGTAGCGGATCACCGGCAGCGCCTCCTTGGTGAGCGAGGTGAAGACCAGTTCGCCGCTCTCACTCTCGGGCAGCACCTCGTCGGTGAACGGGTCCACGACCTCCGGGTAGAAGTGGTCCTCCCAGATGTGCAGCCCGTCCTTGGTCTCCACGCACTCCTGCGCGACGCCGGGGCCGACCACCTCGGACAGACCGTAGATGTCGACGGCGTGCAGGTCGAGCCGGTCCTCGATCTCGCGCCGCATCTCCTCCGTCCACGGCTCGGCGCCGAAGATCCCGATGCGCAGCGAGGTGCTGCGCGGGTCGACGCCCTGTCGCTCGAACTCGTCCAGCAGGGTGAGCAGGTAGGAGGGAGTGACCATGATGATCTCGGGCCGGAAGTCCTGGATGATCTGCACCTGCCGGGCCGTCATGCCGCCGGAGGCCGGGATGACGGTGCAGCCGGCCCGCTCGGCGCCGTAGTGCGCGCCCAGCCCGCCGGTGAACAGCCCGTAGCCGTAGGCGATGTGCACCTTGTGCCCGGGCCTGCCGCCGGCCGCGCGGATCGACCGGGCGACCACGTCGGCCCACATCGACAGGTCGTTCTCGGTGTAGCCGACGACGGTCGGGCGCCCGGTGGTGCCGCTGGAGGCGTGGATCCGGCGGACCTGCTCCATCGGGACGGCGAACATGCCGAACGGGTAGTCCTCGCGCAGGTCGGTCTTGGTGGTGAAGGGGAAGCGGGCGAGGTCGGCGAGGGTGCGGCAGTCCTCGGGGCGGACGCCGGCCGCGTCGAACCTGCGGCGGTACAGCTCGACGTTGTCGTACGCGTGCCGCAGGGTGGCCCGGAGCCGGGTGAGCTGATGGGCGCGCAGTTCGTCGACACCCATCCGCTCGCCGGCGTCCAGCAGCGCGGACGGGATCGGCTCCCCGAGGCGCCGACCGGACTCCCCGAGCCGTCGCCCGGGCTCCCCCGGATACCGACCGGACTCCCCGGGGTGTCGGCGCGGGGCGGGTGCGCTGCCGGTCATCGTCGCTCCTTCGCAGGTCGGCCGATACGGGACGCCTACCGATCGTTCGGTCAGGGCGGGCCCACGGCCAAGTAACCCAGTGCCCGAACCACCTGTCAAGGGGTGTGCAGCGGATCCGGAATGTGAGGTTCCATCCGTTTCAGGCGGAGATCGGACGGCCACCTTGGCTGGCCGATATGAAAATCATTACGGAATTTTGACCCGTGCACGGCATCCGCCGGCCCAGCCGCATGGTTCAGTAGTGCGGTTTCTCCCCCGCACCCCGGAGTGATCACCGTGTCCACGACTCCCGCCCTGGTCAGCGCGCTGCGCGAACTCGGCGACCGACCCGCCGTCGTCGCCGACGGGCGCGCGATCAGCGGCATCGGCCTGCTGCTCGGCGTCTCCCCACCGGGCGGCCTGCCCCGGGTCCTCGCCCAACGCGTCGCGGCCCACGCCGCGCTGCCGCCCTCCGCCGCCCGCACCGCCGAACAACGGCTGCAGCACTGGGCGGGCGTCCTCGGCCCGCCGCCCATCCGGCACACCGTGCTCCACCCCGCCACCGACCTCGCCGTCGAACTCGCCCTCGCCACCCTGCTCGCCGGTGGCACCGTCCACTGCGGCGACCCCCAGCAGGACCCCGACCAGCAGCTCGCCGCCCTCGCCGCCGACGCCACCACCCACCTCAGCCTGCCCTCCGCCCTGCTCTGGCGCCTCAGCCGCCGCCCCGGCCTGGCCGCCCACGACCTCGGCGCACTGCGGCTCGTCCTGCACGTCGGTCCCGAACCCCAGCAGGAGGACGTGTACGCCGCCGTCGACGCGCTCGGCGCCGTCCTCGCCCACGTCCGCGCCCCGCACACCCACGCCGAGGCCGCCGACCACCGGCTGCGCGCCGCCGTCGACGCCGCCTCGGCCACCGCCTGGAAGCACACCATCGGCGTCACCGCCGACCAGGTCCAGGCCTTCGGCGCCCACCTCGACCAGGCCGTGCTGGCCTCGCTGCTGCTCACCCTCCAGCAGAGCGGCGTCCTCACCGACCCCGGGCGCGGGCACACCGAGGCCGAGGTCCTCGCCGCCGCCCTCGTCACCCCCGCCCAGCGGACCCGGGTCGGCCGCTGGCTCGACGCGCTCACCCGGCACGGCCTGATCACCCGGCACGAGGGCGTCCACCACGGGCGGACCGAACTCGCCGCGGCCGAGGTCCGGGAGGCCTGGCGGCCCGCCGTCGAGGCCTGGACGGACGGGCTCGGCCCGCTCGCCGCCCTGGACCGGGTCCGGCGCGGCGCACTGCGGCTGCCCCGGCTGATCACCGGCGAGGAGGCGCCCCGGCCGGCCGCCACCCCGATCCGCTGGACGGCCGCCCGCGGCTACCTCGGCGCCGCCCTCGGCGCGCTGGTCCGCGGCCTCGCCGAGACCCACCACGGGCCGGTACCGCTGCGCGTCCTCGAACTCGGCCACGACGGCGCCGACTCCGCGATCACCCGCGCCCTCGCCACCCGGCCCCGGCAGCACGCCGACCACCACCACCTGCCCGACGGCGGCCGCTACGACATCGTCGTCGCCACCGCGACCGGCCGTCCGGACCGCGCCGTCCAGGAGTTGGTCGACCAGCTCGCGCCCGGCGGGCACCTGCTGCTGCTCGCGCCCACCGGCGAACAGCTCGACCTGCTGATCACGGGCGAGGCCGAGGCCGAGGCCGACGTGCTCCCGGCCCTCGCCTGCATCGCTACTGCCGTCCGGGCCTGCCCCGTTCCCCCTGCGCCCCCGGCATCCCCGATATCCGCGACGTCCCCGGCGTCCCCGATGTCCCCAGCCTCCACGGCCTTCGCCGCCGAGCACTGGCGGGCCGCGCTCACCGCCGCCGGCTGCCCGACCGTCCTCGCGCTGCCCGAGGACGGGCACCCGATGGGGCTGCTCGGGCAACGCCTGTTCGCGGCCCGGATACCCTGAGCCACCGCGACGATCGGGCCGTGCCCGCCTCCCCGCGCTCAGCGCCCTGTCGGCCGGCTCCTGGCTCCTGGCTCAGCCTCGGCTCGGCGCTCTCCGCCCGTTTCCGCTGGTCGGTGCGGTCCCGGCGGCGCGGTCGTGGGCCTTCTGTGGCCGGGCGGTGAAGCCCGGATCACCCACCGCCACCCGATCCGTACCATTTCGATACCGAAGCCTGGATGAGCTGCAAGGATTCTCGCCCACCGGGCCCACGCCCGGGTAGGCTCCGCATGTCCTCCGGCCCTGGCGCAGGCGGCCCCGCGCCGCCGTGCCGCGTTCCGGGTGGCACACCCCCGCGGGCCACTCGGTGGGCACCGCGCACTCGACACCGCGCGCCAGGGCAGTCGCGCGAACGGCGAAGGGCATCGCATTGGCGGATCGGCTCACCGGAGGAGACTCCTCGCTGCTGCGGCGGATCAACGCGGCGGTCACGCTTCGGGCGCTGCGGACCGGCCACTCCGTGACCCTCACTCAGCTCGTCGGCGAGACCGGGCTCTCCCGCCCGACCGTCGAGGGCGTCATCGAGGGCCTGGTCGAGACCGGGCTGGTCGCCGAGGTCGACCAGCCCAAGGAGGACGGCCAGCCCGGCACCGGCCGCCGCGGCCGACCGGCCCGCTGGTTCCGCTTCCGCGCCGAGGCCGGGCACATCCTCGGCATCGAGGTCGGCGTGCACGACATCCGGGTCATCCTCGCCGACCTCACCGGCGAGGTGGTGGGCAGTCACTTCAAGCCGGTCGACGAGACCCTGGATGCCGAGGACCGGCTCGCCGCCGTCCGCACCGCCGTCGCCGAGGTGCTGCGCAAGGCCGGCGTCTCCCGTGACAACCTGTGGGCCGTCGGCATCGGCACCCCCGGCATCGTCGACCGCGACGGCACCGTCCGGCTCGGCACCGCGATGCCCGGCTGGACCGGCCTCGACCTCGGCGCCCGGCTGCGCCGCTCCTTCCGCTGCCCCGTCCTGATCGAGAACGACGCCAACCTCGCCGCCATCGCCGAACACTGGCAGGGAGCGGCCGTCGGCGCCGGCGACGTCGTCTTCGTCATGGCCGGCCTCAGCCCCGGCGCCGGCTCCCTCATCGACGGCAGGCTCCACCGCGGCTTCGGAGGCGCGGCCGGCGAGATCGGCGCCCTCCACCTGCTCGGCCAGGAGGTCACCCCCGAACGCCTCCTCTCCACCACCGGCAAGCCGCTCAACCCGCTCGACGAGGCCGCCGTCGCCCGCGTGCTACGGCTCGCGCGGGAGGGCGACGAGGTCGCGAAGGTCGCCATGGACCGCTTCCTCACCCGCCTCGTCCAGGGTGTCGCCGCGCTCGTCCTCGCCATCGACCCGCAACTCGTCGTGATCGGCGGCTGGGCGGCCGGCCTCGACGGCGTCTTGGAACCGCTGCGCGAACGCCTGGCCCAGTTCACCCTCCGCGCCCCCGAGGTGGCCCTCGCCGCGCTCGGATCCGAGGTCGTGGCGATGGGCGCGCTGCGCGTCGCCCTCGACCAGGTCGAGGACCAGCTGTTCGCCGTCGACCCGCCGACCACCGGCAACGGTCGGGCCTGACGGGGCCGGGCGGGCCGCTCACCACCCACCACACAACGGCCGAGGCCCGGACGCCACTCGGGCGTCCGGGCCTCGGCCTGAGGGTGTCGGAAAGATGGTTCAGGAGGCGGTGCGGACCTCGGCCGCAGCGCCGACCGGGGTGACCTCGACCAGGCCGGTCTCGCCGAAGGTCAGCTTGCAGGTGTCGGCCCGGTAGGTGGAGACGGCGACCGCCACCAGGCGCCCGGCCGCGGCGTACTGGGTGGTCATCACCAGCACCGGCGAACCGGGCGGGCGCTCCAGCAGGGCGGCCTCGTCGGCCTCGGCGACACCCAGCTCGACCGCGCGGGACTCGCCGTCCACCTCCAGCCGCTCCAGCTGGCGCAGCACCGAGCGGGCCCGGTCGCTCTCGGCCCGGAAACCGGGCAGGTGCGGCAGCGCCGCGGCCGGGACGTGCAACGACTCGGTGGCCATCGCCCGACCCTCCACCAGGCGGACCCGGCGGACGATGTGCACGGTGGCGCCCTCGGCGATGCCGAGGCTCTTGGCCAGCTGGGCCGACGCGGGGGCGGTGGTGCAGTCGATTGTCCGCCAGGCCTGGCTGCGGACGGCGCCGGGCCAGCCCTCCTCCTGCCGGTTGACCGGGACGCCGACCCGCGGGGCCGCAATCAGGGTGCCGATCCCCCGCCGACGCACCAGGCGCCCCTCCAGCTCCAGCTGGTCGAGGGCCTGCCGCAGGGTCGCGCGGGCGACACCGAAGCGGGCGGAGAGCTCGCGCTCGTTGGGCAGGACCTGACCGATGGAGAACTCCGAGTCGATCGCCCGGAGCAGCACCGTGCGCAGGTGCCAGTACTTCGGCTCCGGCACCGCCGAGAGCTGTCCTGTCGTCCCCACCTTGTCCTCCACCCTGTCGTCTCCGCCCTGCGGTAAGGAGGGCGGATGCCGGGCCCGCTGTCCGCTGATGCGGCAGGTGGGAGAGCGGGCTTTTATCCGTCCTTCTTTATTAAAGGTCTTTGCAGTAAGCGACCCTAGGTGCTTCATCCGAAGATGGTCAAGACCAATGGCGCGGCTTGGTGCGACCGTCGCACACATTCATGCCACGTTCACGTCATCCGGCGGGCGGTGCGCGTCACGCTTCGGACCGGCCTGCCGCACTCGGTAGGCTGCTCGGGTGATCGTGGTGACGAGTGTGAACGTGAACGGAATCCGGGCGGCGGCCAAGAAGGGCTTCATCGAGTGGCTGGCCGCCACCGAGGCGGACGTGATCTGCCTGCAGGAGGTGCGCTCCGAGCCCGGGCAACTGCCCGTCGAACTGCGCGACCTCGACGGCTGGCACGCGGTCTGGGCCCCCTCCGTCGCCAAGGGCCGGGCCGGCGTCGCCGTACTGTCCCGCCAGGAGCCGCAGCGGACCGCCATCGGATTCGGGTCGGATGAATTCGACGATTCGGGCAGGTATGTCGAAATCGACCTGCCGGGGCTGACCGTCGCCAGCCTCTACCTCCCCTCCGGCGAGGTCGGCACCGAGCGCCAGGACGAGAAGGAACGCTTCATGGCGGAATTCCTCGTCCACCTCACTGCCCTGCGCACCCGCGCCGCCGCCGACGGCCGCGAGGTCGTCGTCTGCGGCGACTGGAACATCGCCCACCGCCCCGAAGACCTCAAGAACTGGAAGGCCAACCAGAAGTCCGCCGGCTTCCTCCCCGAGGAACGCGCCTGGCTCTCCCGCGTCTACGACGAGGCCGGCTACGTCGACGTCGTCCGCAGCCTCCACCCCGACCGCACCGGCCCCTACTCCTGGTGGTCCTACCGCGGCCGCGCCTTCGACAACGACTCCGGCTGGCGAATCGACCTGCATTGTACAACGCCTGGTATCGCCGCCAAGGCGGTCGAAGCCTATGTCGAACGTGTCGCCACCCACGCGGAACGCTGGTCCGACCACGCCCCCGTCACCGTGGTCTATGACCTGGAGAGTTGAGACCAGCAGGCCGGGCTGCCCCCTCGTGGATCGGCAACCCGGCTACCGACACGGTCCACAACGACCCGCAACAGCGCCTCGCGGAGCCATACCGAGCTCGTGACCATGAAGACGCCGGACCTCACCCACGGCACGTTCACTACGATGCCCGGACCGCGCCGAGCTAGCGGGCACGGGAAGGGGAGCGGCGCGATTGCGTGACGGATTGCCTCGCTGACGATGACGCTGCGACGGTGGCCCGTCCAGGCGGGTGCGGGATTGGCGCCAGTCCGGCTGCCCAGGCCACAGCAATCCGGCGGCTGTTGCGGTGCTGCACGTTCGGGTACTGAGGTAGGACCATCCTCGTCGAACTGTGGCGGGACCGTGAGACGCTGCAACGGTGCCACACCTCGACCGCGTACGTGCTGCGATGGTGCTGTACCTCATGGGTGTGGGGACAGCGCGGTCCGGGCGCCTGGAACGCCGTCCGTGGGTACGCTGCGATGGTGCCGCACCCCGTGGGTGTGGGGACGGCGCTGCGCTGGACGCCGTCGAGCTCGTGGCCGGAAAAGCTGCGCCGGTGCCGCACCTCGCGGGCGTGGGGACGGCAGCAGGATGCGGTACACCGAGCCGAACATTCCGCGGCTGCGGCGGTACCTCATCTCGCGGGTGTGGGACAGGCGGCGTTCTCTGGCGTTGCTGGAGCTGGTGGCGGTGCTGCGACGGTGCCGCACTCACGAGTACGGGAACCGCCTGGCCGGGACCAACTCCCTACTGATCGCCGGGACGCTGCGACGGTGCCACACCTCGCAGGTACGGGGACAACCGTCCCCGCTGCCCGTCGACTTCTTGGTCAAGCTGCTGCGATGGTGCCGCACCTCGCGGGCGTGGAGACGGACCGGGCGAGGTCCTCCTGGCCCGCGTAGAGGTCCGGGCTGCGACGGTGCCACACCTCGTGAGCATGGAGATGGCAACTTGGCCGGTGGCAGCGGGCTTCCCGAGGCGATGCTGCGACAGTGCCCCACCTCGCAGGTGCAGAGACGGCTGAACGACCACCACGGAGCCGAGCAGCATGGTGGCGGTACTACGACCGCGCCACGCGTCGTGGGTGTGGAGACGGGGGCGACCTGGGCGACGAAGTGGTCGCGATGCTGCTGCGATGGTGCCGCACTTCGTGAGTGTGGAGTCGGCGCCGATTCAGCCGCAGGCCCGCCCACTCGATCAGGGCGCTGCGACGGTGCCGGACCCCGCGGGTGCGGAGACAGTCACTCCCCCGAGCCGAAGACGGTCATCTCCTCTGGGCTGCGACGGTGCCGCACCTCGCGGCTGTGGAAACGGCGTACGGCTTGGGTCCCATGACCGCCAGGTCAGCGCTGCGACGGTTGCCGCACCTCACGGGTGTGGAGAGAGGCTACTGCCTGCGTTCACCGAGATTGGCGTGAGAAGGAGCTACGACGGTGCCGCGCCTCGAGCAGTAGAGAAGGGGCGGGCAGCCTCCAGGACGGGGAGCTTGAAGTCGGAGCTACGACGGTGCCACACCTCGTGGGAGCGGAGACGGCCGCAGGCGCTCACGGTCACCAGAATCCGTGGCCCGCTGCGACGGTGCCTCACCCCGTGGGTGAGGGAGACGATCTGGGCGCGCCAGCAGGATGTCGGCGGCGGAGGAAATGCTGCGACGGTGCCGCACCTCACGGGTGTGGGGACGGGGTCCGGAGGAGCCCCGCGGGAGGCTCGCGCGTGGCGCTGCGACGGTGCCGCACCCGTGGGTGTGGGGACGGCGCCCTCGACCAGACCGCGCTGCGGGCGGACCAGCAGCCGCGATGGTGCTACACCTCCTGAGTGTGGAGACGGCTGTTCACCGCCAATCTCATCATCGCCCCCTACTTGCTGCGACGGTGCCGCACCTAGCGGGTGCGGAGACGGGGCGAGGTCCTCGGCGACGAGGTGGTGGCGATGTTGCTGCGACGGTGCCGCTCCTCGCGGGCAAGAAGGCCGGTGTCGCATGCCATCGACCACGCGGCCAGCATCACGCTGCGACGGTGCCGCACTCACGGGTACGGGAATTGCCTGGCCGGAAACGACTCCCTACTGACCGCCGGGACGCTGCGACAGTGCCACACTTCGCAGGTACGGGGAAACCACCCCCCGCTGCCCGTCGACGTTATGGTCAAGCTGCTGCGACGGTGCCACACCTCGTGGGTATGGAGACGGGCGACGACATGGGCCATCTCGCCTAAGCCCATAGTGCTACGACGGTGTCGCACGTCGTGGGTGCGTAGACGGGGCGGTTCAGAAGCCCCAGATCCTCGATGTCCACCTTATCGCTGCGACGGTGCCACACCTGGTAAGTGCTGGGACGGCCCGGATCTTCGGGGCGCGGAAAAGCTGCGACGGTGCCGCACCTCGCAGGTGCGGAGACCGCCCGCGGACTGCGGTCGGGGTTTCGGCGACCTCCGGGCTGCGGCGGCGCCGCACCTCGCGGTATGCAGACCGCAGCTGGGTGAGGTGGCCGAGATTCGGAGGGGTGTCGCTGCGACGGTACCGCACCTCGCGGGTGTGGAGACCACAGCTCGGACGTCTCCTCGTTGCGGCCGGCGATCGCACTGCGACGGTGCCGCACCTCGCGGGTGTGGAGACCGCGGCAACCTGTCCGGCATCGGCGACACGGTGATCCAGCTGCGACGGTGCCGCACCTCGCGGGCGGGGAGACCGGCGGGGTGAAGCCGGTGTTCAGAGGGGGCCCCTGAGCGCTGCGACGGTGCCGTCCCTCGCGGACGCGGGAACGGCATGCCGCAGGGCTTCGCGGCGTTTGAAAATCACCACCTGCGACGGTGCCGCACCCCACACCTCGCGGATGCGGGGACGGAGCAGGTGAGCTGGATATCTGCAGTCACTTCCCGCCTGTCTTCCTGCCCGTTGTCACGCACATAAGAGATGCTTCGGGCCTTCTACTTCGGTGCGGCCGGGCGTTTCGTGGTGTGCTTGGGATTCCGAACTTATCGGCTTGTGGGCGACCAGACGTTGACGGCAGCGCTGTGGAGTTCTCAGTGGGCTTTTAGAGGGCTCTTTTCCGTCATGCGGCTTTCATCCATGACCGCGTTCGTGGCGATCTACCCGATGCAGGAAGTCTGTCCCCGCCTTGGCCGCCAGCATGCCTGGCGGTCTCGTCCGCTTCTGCGCCTGGAAGTCCGTCTGATTTGAAAAAGTCATAGAACCGCCCATGGGACAGCGGAACAGAGTCTTCCGCCACGTTCATGCAGACGCTGTGTCGTGAGCCAGCGGAAGCCATACCCCAGCGACCTGTCCGACGCCCGATGGGCCCTGATCGAGCCGAAACTGACGGCCTGGAGGAAAGCTCGGCTCGACCGCAGGCCCACCGGACAGCCGGCAAAGGTCGAACTGCGCGACGTGTTCAATGCGATCCTCTACGTCAACCGAACGGGAATCCCCTGGAAGTACCTCCCACACGACTTCCCGAACCACGGCACCGTCTACGCCTACTACGCCGCCTGGCGCGACGAGGGAATCTTTGCCCAGCTCAACTACGACCTGACCGGCCTGGCCCGCGTGAGGGAGGGACGCAACCCCGAGCCGACAGCATCCGTCATCGACACCCAGAGTGTGAAGACCTCCACCAACGTGCCCCTGACCAGCCAAGGAACCGACGCAGCGAAGAAAATCGTCGGCCGCAAACGCGGCATCCTCACCGACACCCTCGAGCTGATCCTCGCCGTGATCGTCACCGCCGCGAGCCTGTCCGAGAACGCCGTGGGAATACACCTCATCAACCAAGCCAAGAAGACCTACCCGAGCATCTCCAAAAGCTGGGTCGACACCGGCTTCAAGAACGCCATGATCGAGCACGGAGCCAGCCTGGGAGTCGACGTCGAGGTCGTCCACCGCAAATCCGACGCCCCTGGATTTCACGTGGTGAAAAGGCGGTGGGTGGTCGAACGAAGCCTGGGGTGGATCATGCTAAGACGGCGCCTCGCCCGCGACCACGAGACCCTGCCGACCAGCTCCGAAGCCATGATCCACATCGCCTCGATCGACAACCTCGCCAAGCGCATAACGGACGAGACCACACCAACCTGGCGAGGGACTTACTAGGGCATAGAGGGCAATCCGTTCACATCAAACGCCCTCTGAGTTCGCAAGAAGCCTCACCCCAGCGACTGGGCCAGCTCGCCAGGTCACAGTGGATCATCGAGAACCGGCTGCACTTCGTCCGCGACAGCACCTTCGGCGAGGACGCCTCGAGGATCCACATCGGCCACGGACCCGAGAACATGGCGACCCTCCGCAACTTGGCGATCAACACGCTGCGGCAGCACGGATACCGCAACATCGCTGCCGGCCTCCGCCACTCCTCCTACGAACCCTTCACCCGCCCGCTCGACCTCTTGGGTATCGCTTGACCAGCCAGTCTGCCTGATCACCGGGACTTTATAACAGCCCTGCCATCCTGCCCGATCGCATCGCGCACGGCCCTCCAGCCTGCAAGGCAAGCATCGAAGTCCACTGCGACTTCCCGGACCTCCTTGGTCGCGTAGTCGCACCACAGCAGGCGGGCGCCGGTTGCGCCCGAGCGCACGAGATAGGCCTCCTCAGCATCGAAGAGCTCGGTAGCCTCGGGCAACGCGAAGTAGCTGCGCGGATTGGCGTCGGCTGCGGCGAACGCCGGCCGCAGGCCTTCGCTGTGCCATGCGTGCAAGCCGGCGAACAGCGTTGCGACGCCCATGCCGGCCGCGGCGTGCAGCACCGGCTGCAACGCCAGCTTCTTCAGCATGTCGTCGATCGCGCCCTGAACCAGCCCGACGACCGCCCAGGCGTCCGGATCGCCGATCTCGCCGGGCGGCGCGGTTACACGAATCCCGCAGAAGCGATGCGCGCCGTCGCTCGACGTCTCGGCGGTCCAGCGCCACGCGAGGGAAACGACTTGCTCGGTCATGAACCACAGGGTATCTGCACGACTTGATCGGTCACCGGCACTCAACCGGAGCTTCGTTGTGTACGGACCGGGTACATCATGCCTCGTCATACCGCCGTGACCAGCACCTTCACCAGCTCACCCGGACTTTGAAATCGCCCTGCCAGGACGATGCGGTCCTGCGATGCATGCACGGAGGTCACCGTCTCCTGTCCTGTCCAGGCGTCCCAGTGGGCGGTCCACTGCGGGGGCTGGAACAGCTCGCGCCACTCACGGTCGCGGGCCGACCCGTGCAGGCGGTCGCCGGTGCGCAGCCTGGAGGCGAGGTCGCTGGTGATGGCCTCGACGATCTCGACGGGTGTCTGGTCGGTGAGGCACACGGTCCACTGGGGCGGCTCGAACGGCGAGTTGTGAACGGCGATCTTCCACATCGCGTCGGTGCCATTCTCGGGCTCGAAGCCGAGCCGGACCCTGCCGTCGGTGGAGACGATGAACTGGTTGCCGCGGCCGTCGTCGATGCGCACGGCGCCAGCGTCGACGAGGGGGCGGATCGCGCGCTCGGTGTCCAGGACGGGGCCTGCGTACGTGGCCGGGGTGACGCTCAGCTGCAGCCACGGCTGTTCGTGCGCCTTCCTGGTCCAGTAGGGGTTAGTCGCAATAACAACGCGAAATGACGCAATCAGGATCACGAGACACTAGAGGGCCCGTCCGGCCCTGATCCACCGTCAGAACGATCATTGCTCTGCTCCGCCCCCGTATTCCATACTGAGTGCCGCCGCCGGAAATCCTGGCGGTGTTCAGGGGGTAGTCATGCGTATTGCTCGTAAGGCAGGCGTCGCGCTGACCAGTCTCGTGATGGCCGGGGGCCTCGCCACCGCGACATCCGGCTCGGCTTCCGCCGCGACGGACGAGATCTGCGCGTACCCGTCCGCCGAGGTCTACAACGACGCCGGCAAGTGGGCCGGCGGCGCCCAGTGGAGTGCGAACCCCGGCTGTGGCGTGACGGGAGACACCCTCGGCGCCTTCGACGCCACCGCCGACGGATATGGCGTCGTCGCCCATCTGAGCGCGCCCGACGGCAGCATCCCCGAACGTGTGGTCAGCACCTCCGGCCACAATTCGCCTTACACCGCGTGGAAGAGCGGCAACCTGCCCGAGGGCCATCAGTACATCATGTGGGCCTGCCTGACGAAGGGCGGCGTCACGTCCCACTGCTCGAAGACCAAGATCGTGACCTCCTGACGCTCGCGTCCGATGACGGCTTACGTCTGACGGCTTACGTCTGACGGGTCGCGTCTCCCTCGCCGGGTGAGCCCCGGCCGCCGCAGTGGATTCCGCGGCGGCCGGGGCTTTCGGCTGGGACGCCGGTGGTCTAGCCCCAATGCTAGTGACTTAACAACGATCGCGAGCCGCTGACCTGACCATATGAGGGCCGGGCCCCCCTTCCCTGCTCATCCGGGCGGTGCCTATCGTCCGGGTATGTACACGGGCTCGGAAAGGAGGCCCTCAATGTCTGTCTACGTCGGTATCGACGTGCACCGCAAGAGGTCCCAGATCGCCGTGATCGACGAGGACGGTGCGGTGCGGGTCAACCGCAACGTCCCCAACGGCGTGGAGACGGTGCTCGGGGTCATCGGGGACCTGCCGATCGGCACCCCGGTCGCGTTCGAGGCCACCTACGGCTGGGGCTGGCTGGTCGGACTCCTGGAGGACTACGGATACCAGCCGCACCTGGTCCACCCGCTGCGGTGCAAGGCGATCGCCTCGGCCAGGCTGAAGAACGACAAGGTCGACGCCGCGATCCTGGGCCGGCCGCTGCGGGCCGACCTCCTGCCGGAGGCGTGGATCGCCCCGCTGGAGGTACGCCAGCAGCGGGCCCTGCTCCGCCACCGCTTCCAGCTGGTGCGGTTGCGGACGCTCATGCGCAACCGCGTCCACGCGGTCCTGGCCGACCTCGGCCACGACCGGCCCGGCAGCTGTTTCACCGGACCCGGCCGCAACCGGCTCGCGTCATTGGAGCTCCCGGACGCCTCCCGTCGCGTGGTGGACGACCTGTTGCAGGTCATGGACGCCCTGCAGGTGCCGATCGACGCCCTCGACAAGCAGCTCGCCGCGCACGCCAGGGGCGACCCGCGGGTGAAGGCCCTCATGGAGCTGCCCGGTGTCGGCGCGCTCACCGCGCTGGTGATCCTCGCCGAGGTCGGCGACGTCACCCGCTTCCCCTCCGCCCGCAAGCTCGCCGCCTGGGCCGGCCTCACCCCCACCGTCCGCGCCTCGGACCTCACCGTCCACCAGGGGCACATCTCCAAACAGGGCTCCGCCTGGCTGCGCTGGATCCTGTGCGAGGCCGCCCAGACCGCCAAGCGCAGCCCCGTCTTCGCCGACACCTACCAGGCCATCGCCGCCAGGCGCGGCAAGAAGATCGCCACCACCGCCATCGCCCGCAAGCTCCTCACCCGCGCCTACCACCTCCTGCGCGACCCTCGTTTTGAGCGGGACCAGCGCAAGCGACCAGCCCGATGAAACCGCCACCGTGCGGATCGCCCGCAGACCCCGGGTGCGCTCGCAATTTCGCATGAGACGGCTCCGCCGCGCTCGATGACCTGACTGAGCAGCCCGGTCCCCGGACCACGGTCATGGCGCCGGCCACACCGGCCAGACGCCGGATGGGTGCATGTGACACCACACGCGGACCACCTGCCGGGGACGCAACGATCCACATCCCAGAAGAACTTCACGCTTCATCGGCTGTCCATTGTCTGCCGCCGCGCATCGGTGTCCAGCTCGTTCGTCCTCGCCCGCTCGTCCCTCGTCGGGCTCCGGGCGCTCCAACTGGACTCCTCCCGCGCGGCGGCAGCACCAGCGACTACGAGGAAGCCCCGAAGACCACGCAGCCCCGGCAACAACAGGACGAAACCCGAGGCCAGGAACCTACGCGCGCTTGACAGGCCCGGCCCTCATGGGTGCGGCAATGCTTCGGCCAGAGGGCCGTGAAAGACCGCAAAGTCACCTGCATTGGGGTTAGGGCCTGTCCTGCGGATCACGCCTGGAATGCGGCACGCTCGCGTAGGTGGGCGACCATCACCCGAGCTGTGCCGAGGCGGACTTGCAAGCCCTCGGGAATGAATCTCAGGATCTCGTGGCTGTCGATCAAGCCGGGGTGATCACAGCTGCCCGGCTCCGCTTGTGCAGTTTTGAGGGAGTGTCAGCAATATGCCCGTCACACAGCCTGCCGCCGAGCGCGTGCGCGTCTCCGCGGAACCCGACTGGTACGAGTCGGCCGGTATCTCGCTCGGCGTCCGGGTCGGGAACTTGGTCTTCACATCAGGGCAGGCGCCGATCGATGCCCAGGGAGCCACGGTCGGCGCCGGGGACTTCGAGACGCAAGCCCGTCAGGCGCTCGCGAATCTGTCGACGGTCCTCACAAACGCGGGCTCCAGCCTCGCCGACGTAGTCAAGGCGACCGTGTTCGTCACGGACATAGCGCAGCAGGACATCTTTGCCAAGTTGCGCGCGGAACACTTCCCGGACAAGCCTCACCTCGCGGAGTCGTTCGTAGAGGTCTCCTCACTCGCCAACCCTGAGTGGATGATCGAGATTGAGGCCATCGGACTCGTCCGGTGATGCCGGGTACTCACAGGCTCTTCGGCGGGTTTACTGACCTCGGCGCTTCAAGGTGATTGGCCTGTTTGTGTAGCTGACTGATGGTCATTTGCGAGCTATGCCGTTGGTATGCGCTATGTGGATGGGGGCGGGCTGACGGCGAAGGCACGTCAGCGCCGCGAGGCGGTGCGGCTGGAGGCCGCCACGTTGTTCGACGAAGGTGTCCCGCCGAGGGAGGTTGCCCGCAGGCTGCGGGTGACCGCGAAATCGGCCTACCAGTGGCACCAGGCCTGGCGGGAGGACGGGATCGGGGCACTGGCCTCACGGGGACCGGGTGGGCAGCGATGCAAGCTGTCGGCGCGGTGCCGGGAGAAGCTCGCCGAATACCTCGAGCAGGGGCCGGCCGCCCACGGCTGGGATCAGGACCAGGTCTGGACCGGCGCGCGGGTGGCCACGCTGATCGGCCGCAAGTTCCACGTGTCCTACAGCGTCTCGGGCGCCACCCGCCTGATGCACCGGCTCGGTTTCACCCCGCAGGTCCCCGTGCGGGGTGAAACCGAACGCGACGAACAGGCCGTCGCCGCCTGGAGGGAGGCGACCTGGGAGGAGGTAAAAGCACCAGGGCGGCCTGCGACGGATGGATCTGCTTCGAGGACGAAGCAGGCTTCACCCGCAGGCCGCCCAAAGGACGCACATGGGGACGCCGCGGCATCACCCCGGTCGTGAAGGCGAGCGGCCGCCGCTCCGGACGGGTCTCGGTCGCCGGACTGCTCGCGATGCGCCCGGGCTCGCGCACCCGGCTGTGCCACCGGCTGCGGCGCCACACCGGACGCAAGGGCGAACGCCGCAGCCTGTCCGAGCGCGACTACATCGGCCTGATCGACGGAATCCACCAGCTGGTCAGGGCACCGATCGTGCTGGTCTGGGACCGGCTCAACACCCACGTCTCCCATGCCATGCGCGACCTGATCAGCGCGCGGGGCTGGCTGACGGTGTTCATCCTGCCCGCATACGCACCCGAGCTGAACGCGGTCGAGTACCTGTGGGCTCACGTCAAGCACAGCCTCGCGAACCTCGCCACCGTCGCCCTCGACCGGCTCGAAGCCCTCGTCCGCAACCGACTCAAACGACTGCAGTACCGCTCCGACATCCTCAACGGCTTCCTCACCGGGACCGGACTCTCCCTCGACCTCCCACCGCCATCACCTTGAAACGCCGAAGTCAGTAACGGCGCCCCAACCTCCGTCACCACCCGGCCGACACCCGACCCCACAGCCCTACCGGCCACGAACACCCAGGGATCGCCTCGTAGGCCGACCGGGCTGTCCGCCCCCACGCCATTGCCTGGGGAATGACAGCCACCACCGGTTCCGCACCCGGCCCGGTACCGTCACCGCAACCCTCTACCCGGCCGGGGCCGGCCTGTGCCGGGCCGGGGCCGGGCCCCCGCGAGCAGAGCGGCGGCCCGCCGCTCGGCTTCCTCCGGCCGGCGGACTTTCCAACCGGCCCGCTCAGCGGTGCACCAGGACCGCGGTGGGCCGACCTGCCGCGTCCAGAACGGGGACCAGGCGGTACCCGTCGGTGTCGACCAGCATCACCAGCGCGGGACCACCCGCCGCCCGGTCGGGCAGCATCAGCCAACCGTCCGCGAACTCGGCGTCCTCGGCGGACCGGGCGGCCATCGCCCGGTCGAGCAGGGCAGCCCGTTCGGCTGCCGGAAGGGCGTGCAGCATCAGGACGCCCGAGTCGGTGGCCACCCGGTCACCGTCCTCGCCCGCCGCCACCGGCGGAGTTTCACCGTGGTGCAGCAGCAGGGCGATCACCGACGGGCTCTGCGGGTCCCCGTCCAGCACCAGGTAGGCGACGCTGGCGCCGATGCCGAACGCGTCGCCGCCCTCCGCGTCCTCCAGCCAGCACTCACCGGTGGCGGAGAGATCGAGCGTCCCGGCCCGGCGTAGCCGCCAGGGACCGGCCACCTCCTCCCGCCGGTCGAGGGCGGGCAGGGCGGCGAGCAGCGCGGGCAGGTAGTCCATACCGTGCTGGACGCGGCCAACTGCCCGTTCGGTTCGCGTTCCCTGCCCTTACTGACTTCGGCTTTCAGGGTGGTAGGTCGAGGGAGAGTCCGGTTCCGGCGAGGAAGCCGTCGAGGACGTCGGGGCGGTACTGGAGTCGTTTGAGTCGGTTGCGGACGAGCGTGGCGAGTCGGTCCAAGGCGATGATCTGGTCCTCGTCCCAGCCGTGAGCGGCCGGCCCCTGCTCGAGGTAGGCGGCCAGCTTCTCCTGGCAGCGCGCGGACAGCTTGCAACGCCGGCCGCTCGCGCCTCGTGAGGCCAGGGCCGCCGCTCCGTCCTTCGTCCACGCCTGGTGCCACTGGTAGGCCGACTTCGAGCTCACCCGCAGCCTGCGGGCGACCTCCGGCGGCCCCAGCCCATCGGCGAACAACCCGGCGGCCTCCAGTCGCACCGCCTCGCGGCGCTGCCGACCTTTCGCCGTCAGCCCGCCCTCATCCGCATAGCGCATACCAACGGCATAGCGCGCAGATGACCGTCAGTCAGCTACACGGACAGGCCAATCACCCCGAAGCGCCGAAGTCAGTAGTGGTCGCCTCCGGAAGTCCTTCGGGGGTTGACTCCGGAGGCGGCGTCGGGTGGAGCTAGTCAGATGTCGGGGGCTGCGAGGTAGAGGGAGCAGACGCAGTCCAGGGCGTGCCGCCTCGGGGGCCTGGGGTCCTCAGACGGGGCGCTTGGCCATGACGACCACGCCCGGCCCGGTCTGCTCATCCGCAGGGAGCCGGAGTTCGGCGACCGGGTGTAGTCCGGCCTGCTCGATCAGGTCCACGAGCTGTTCCGGCCGCCACTTGTGCGTGGTCCAACGAACGGGCACTCCTCCGTAGGCCTCGGTGCGCACCACATCCTCGTCACCGACGTGTGTGGCGGCGATGAAGTGCCCGCCCGGCTTCAGGGCGTGCGCGAAATGGGCGAGGACCTGTGGAAGGACATCGCGGGGGAGGTTGAACAGTGACCACCACCCGAGCACGCCGCCGAGGGAGGCTTCACCGAGGTCGAGCTCGGTGGCGGAGGCGACGCTGAAGCGGCATTGCGGATGAAGACGGCGCGCGTTCTCGATCATGCGGGGAGAGAGGTCCACCCCGGATACGTCGAGCCCGCGTTCGGCGAGGTAACCGGTCACCGTGCCGGGGCCGCAACCGACGTCGAGGACGGGCCCGAGCTCGCCCACGCTGTCGGCGAAGGCGTCGATCGACGCCTTGAGCCAGGGATGGCGACGGATGTCACCCATGCCCGTCGTCACCACCATGTGGGCGTAGTTGTCAGCCACCTGGTCATAGGACTCACGGACGACGTCGAGATCGGCTGGGCGGTCAATATGGTGTGCGCGCATCAGTCAACAATAGGACGGTGGCCTTGTGGCATCCGGGCGTGGGTATGACGGTCATCCTGCCCGACGAGTCCCGGCACGGGCACGGCAGACTGCGGTCCCGGTGATCCACTTCTCCCGATCGGCCTGCTTGCCATGCCTGTTGCCCTCGCCCGTCCGATCGTCCTGACCAACGCTGAACGTGAGCGGTTGAAGAAGGCGGCCTACGGCCACAAGACCGCGTACCAGGTCCGGCAGCGGGCCGCGATCGTGCTGCACACAGCCCGCGGGCGCCCCAATGCGCACATCGCCCGCGAGACGGGCCTGCATCTGGACACCGTACGGACTTGGCGCAACCGCTTCGCCGACGGCCGGCTGCCAGCCCTGGCCGACCGCAGGCGCTCGGGGCGCCCGGCCCGTTTCACCCCCGTGCAGGTCGCCGAGGCCAAGGCCCTGGCCTGCCAGCTCCCGGCCGAGACCGGGGTCCCGTGGTCGCGCTGGTCTTGCCCTGAGCTGGCCGCAGAGCTGACCGCGCACCAGATCACCGACAGCATCTCCGCGTCCACGGTTCGCCGCTGGTTGCGCCAGGACGCGCTCAAGCCCTGGCAGTACCGGTCCTGGATCTTCATCCGCGACCCGGACTTCGGCTCCGACCACGGCCGACTCACCCCGACACAAACAGTCACGCTCATCCGCGAAGCCATCCCACCCCTCAGCTCCTGGTACTGACCCCCGTCCACGGCGCTGTTTCGGCAGATGGACGGCGATCTACAAGGAGCACGGGACTGCCTGGAGGAGGCCGTCCGGCTGGAAGAGTAGCTGTGACCCACCGCCGCGCGCCACTGGCCTGCTGACACAGTGTGACGTCGTCAGGTGGCCGGCTGGGGGCATGTGCTTCCCTATCAAGTCAGCATGTTGGGCCGAGCTTGTCCCGAGCGGCTGGCCCAAACCGTGATCAGCAGGCATCTATGGAGCGGAGCCGCCCTCTGAACCTGCGGAGATGGTGCCCCAGTGTCGCCTTGCGACCGACCCGTACCTACTCGTCGGGCAGTTCGCCGGCGATAAGGGCTTGGCCCGACCATGCATGCGGGTGCCCTGGCCGACCCGGCCAGGGCACCCGGTTTCAGGGACCCGGGGCTCTGTCCTCGAACCCCTGAGCATCGGCCGTCAGCCGGCGTAAACGTCCTCGACGTACTTGCCCTGCCGGACCAGTTCTTGAAGCCACTTCCCAGCGGCAGCCTCGTCCGTGGCAGGCATGTGGTCCAGGTAGAGTGCCTGGAAGGCACCGCGCACGCCGGGTGCCATCCGTGCGCCGTCCCCGCAGACGTACACCTCGGCCCCGGCCTGCAGCAGCTGCCACAGCTCCGCGCCCTCGGCCGCGATCCGGTGCTGCACGAAGCGCAGCCCGTTCACCGGGACCTCGCTGAACACCGGGCGCATCGAGACCGCCCCCGTCAGCTCGGCGGCGCGCAGCTCGTCCGCGTGCAGGTAGTCGGCGTCCGGGCGGTCGCAGCCGAAGTAGCACAGGGCGGGGGCCAGTTCCGCGCCGGAGGCGAGCAGTGCGCGGCGGTCCGCGATGGCGCCCCGGAACGGGGCCAGACCGGTGCCGGCGGCAATCATGATCACCGGGGTGCGGTGGTCGATCCGGGACGCCTCGCGGCACGGCTGGATCCGGGCGAAGACGGTGTCGCCGGGCCGGATCCGCCCGAGGTGGCCGGAGCCGGTACCCCGGTACGTGCCCCGGCCCGAGCGGGCGGGAGCCTCGAGCAGCGAGACCATCAGGTCGATCCGGCGCGGGGCGGTGGCCGGCGAGGATGACACCGAGTAGTGGCGCGGCCGGATCGGGGGCAGCAGTTCCAGAAGCACGGGCCAGGTCAGCGTCTCGCGCAGGGCGGGGTGGTCCTCGATGAGGTCGAGCAGTGTCCGGGGATCGTCGGCGGGGACGGCCCGCAGCGCGGCCCGCTCGGGCGGACAGGGGTTGAGCTCGGCCAGGGCGGCCAGCTGGTCGGCGGTCGGGCGGTCCTGCAGCTCGACGTGGTGGGTGAGCAACTCCCGTACGGTGAGCGGCCGGTCGACGGCCAGGCCGGTACTGCGGGGCGCGACGATGTTGAGCACGGTGCCCGGGTCGACGCCCAGCACCCGGGCGGCGCGTGCGACCAGAACGGGGTCGTTGGCGGGGAGCACGGTGAGGTGGTCGGCGGTGCGGTAGGTCTGGCCGTCCGGCAGCGTCAGCCGGACCAGGCGCTTGACCCTCGGGTAGGCCGGGTCGGTCAGGCTGTCGACCGAGCTGACGGTCATCGCGGTCATGCCGTGCCGGGCCGCCAGCGCGTCCAGCGGGCCGCCGGTGATCTCGGTGACCCGGTACCCTTCGGCCTCGGGTACGGCGGCGGTGCTGCCCGGCTCGCCGTGGCGCTCCAGCAGGACGGTGCGCAGCGCGGCGGTGAACGCCTTCACCGTGCCCGCCAGGTCGCCGGAGGCGTCCGCCTGGGCCCGCTCCAGCAGCCGGGTGCCGCCGAGGGCGGCCAACCGCTCGTCGATCAGGGTGGGGATGCGCTGGTAGGTGGCGGCCCAGTTGCGGTCGCCGACGCCGAGCACCGCGTAGCTCACCCCGTCCGTGGCGCCCTCGCCCGCGGTCTCCAGCCACCGGACGAAGTCCGCCGCGTCGTCGGTGGGCTGGCCGTTGTACGAGGCCGCGGTGATCACCACGGTCCGGTCGGTGGGCAGCGTGCCCGTGTGCGCGTCGAGCGGGGCGACGGCGGTGTCGCAGCCGAGTTCGGTGGCCGCGTCGGCGAGTTGCCGGGTGAACTCTCGGCAGGTGCCGTAGTTGGAGCCGTGCAGGAGCAGCAGTCCGGTGCCCTGGCGGACCCGGGCGGGCAGCGCGCCGTCGGTCGGTCCGGCCTGGGCGCTTGTGAGAGGGCGTACCACGGGCGTGCGTCGGGCCAGGGTGAGGGTGAAGTCGTCGGGCTTGATGGTGAGGGTCTGCTTGATGCTGAGCTGGTAGTCGGTGTGGTCGATCAGCCGGTAGCGGTGGGCCAGCATGGCGAGCAGCATGGTGGCCTCGTGCAGGGCGAACTGCCGTCCGATGCAGGCGCGTTCGCCGGTGCCGAAGGGCTTGAAGGCATGCAGGGAGCGGGCCGCTTCGACCTCCGGGTCGAACCGGGCGGGGTCGAACAGTTCCGGGTTGTCGCCCCAGACCGGGTCGCGGTGCAGCATCGGGGTCACCACCATCACGGGCTGTCCGGCGCGCAGCGGGATCCGGCCGCCGAGCAGGGTGTCTTCGTGGGCCCCCCGGTTGAACCCCGGAGCGGTCGGCCACAGGCGCAGCGACTCGAGGAGCACCTGGCGGGTGTAGCGCAGGCGGCCGATGTCCTCGTACGACGGTTCCGGATCGGCCTGGTCGCCCCACAGCCCGTCCACCTCCTGCTGGAGCAGCCGGAGCGCGGCCGGGTGCTTGGCCAGGTGGTACAGGGCGAAGGCGAGCATGCCGGAGGTGGTCTCATGGCCGGCGATCAGGAAGGTGATCACCTGCTTGCGGATGTTCTCCGCGTCCAGCGTGGTGTCGTCCACCGGGTGGGTGGCTTCGAGCATCAGACCAAGCAGGTCCTCGGCCCGGCCCCGCCCCTCCCCCTCGGCCCGGCCCCGCCCCTCCCCCTTGGTCCGGGCGGCGATCACCTCGTCGACCACCGAGGCGAGATAGTCGGCGTCGGCCCGGAACGCCTCGTCCCGCTCGGAGTAGTCGACGCCGGGGATCCGGACCATCCGGGTCATCGCCCATTCCAGGCAGCGCACCATGGCCTCGACGAACGGGTGCGGCTCGGCGCGCTCGAAGGAGCCGAAGTCGAAGCCGAACCCGGCCAGTCCGATGGTGTCCAGGGTCATTCGGGTCATGTCGCCGGACACGTCCACGGCCTCACCGGCGGCTGCCTGGCGGTCCCAGGACTCGATCAGGCGGCGGGCGACCCGCAGCATCACCGGGTGGTAGGTGCGCATCGAGCCGAGGGCGAAGGCCGGCATCAGGATGTCGTGGGCCTTGCGCCAGTTGGGCTCGTGGTTGTAGGCGGTGAACAGGCCGTCCCCGGTGAACTCCCGAACGTTCTGCTGGCCCAGCCCCACCGCCTTGGCGAACCGCTCCTCATCCGCCAGCTCGGTGACCAGGTCCAGGCTGCTGACCATCAGGACGTCGATCCCGTGCACGCGCAGGACGAAGGCCGGCCCGTACTGCCGGGCCAGCTCCATGGCGCGCAGCGTCGACATGGCGGCCGGGCCGGCCTCGGAGAGGTCCACCACGGGGATTGGGCCGTCGGTGCTGACGGCATGCGGGGGTAGCAGTGTCTCGGTCATGACGCGGGTTGCCTTCCGCAGTAGTGAATCGCCGGTGCCGCACGGACGGGTGGATCCGTCGGCGGCCGCTCTCCACTCTGGGCCTCCCAGGGCGGCTCTCCGACCCGCCGAACTATAAGATTGTCTAGTATCGGCAGCGGCTGCGATCTTGCCTTCACGACGTCAGATGTGGCATGCGCCACGGAGCGGAGTGCGTTGTGGATCACGATCTGACACCCAGGGCGGCGCTCCCGGACGACCCGCGCGAGCTCGCGATCCTCTGGCGCAACCGGTTCCTGCAGTTGTTCGACCACCTGCCGCTGCCGATCGCGGTGTGCGAGGCGGCCGGACACATCATGGTCGTCAATCGGGCAATGGGCACCGAACTGGGCGTACTGCCCGGGCAATTGAGCGGACGCAAGATCCTGGATCTGCTCCGGCCGCAGGGCAACAGGCCACTGCGCCCGGTGGTGGAGGCCGTCCGGCTGCACCGCCGCTCCCAGTACCCGATCGAGGTGCTGTGGACCGCCGCCGACGGCGCCGAACGCCAGGGCGAGCTGACCATCGAGCCGGTCAGCGACCTGCCGGACGAGGGACCGAAACTGCTGCTCTGGCTGCGCGTCCTGGAACGATCGACCGCCGCGCCGACCGCCCGTCCACCCGAGCGGGTCAGCCCGATCGAAGCACGCATCCTCGCCGCGGCGGCCCGGGGTGCCACCACGGCCCAGATCGCCGGGGAGGTCGGCCTGACCGCCGCCGGCGTCAACTACCACCTGACCAGCCTGACCCGCCGCTGGCACGTCCCCAACCGCACCGCCCTGGTGGCCCGCGCGTACATCACAGGTGTGCTCGCCCCGGACGTCTGGCCACCCAGCCCAAGTTCGGCCGACCTACCATCAGGATGACCGCGGACCCAAGGAACCCGGGCCGCACACGGCTGAGGTTCCGCTCCACCGGCAGCAGTGGCGCCTCGACTCGCCCGCACTGGTAGCTGTCGCCACGGCGGTAGCTGCGGAAGCGGAGCGGTGGCTTCGTCCACGGGATGCGACGGAACTTGAGCACGTCTTCGGGGCGCCTGAGAGGGCGTTAAGTCCGTTTCTGGTAGCGGCCTCGGCTGGGCTGGGTGAGGAAGCCTTGGCGGGTGAGGCGTCCCAGGCGGCTGCGGGTGACGTTCAGGGCCGGGGCGTCGGTGGGGGGCCAGGCCGTCGAAGCCTACGTCGAGCGCGCCGCCACCCACGCCGAACGCTGGAGCGACCACGCGCCCGTCACCGCGGCGTACGACCACGAGTCCTGACAGGACCTCCACTCACGGAGCCCCCGGCGCACGCCGGGGGCCCTGCTCTCGGCGTCTCGGTGTCCATCCGCTTCCCGGGCTGCACTCGAAGCTCGGCCGCAGTCGAACAGTTCATGGCGTCGGGCAGGGCGGGCCCCTGCCGAGTGGCAGGGGCCCGCGGTGTGAAGGGCCGCGGAGGGCCGAGACCTGTCCTCGACGGGCAGCATCCTGGCCGGCATCACCTACCGTCTGCTGACGGCCTGACGGCCCGGCCTCACTTCAGGTGCCGGTCGTAGAAGCGGCCCCCGTCCTCCAGCTCGAACCACGGGGTGCCGACGTGCCCGCCCATGTTGGCGTGCAGCGTCTTCTCCTTGCTGCCGAAGGCGTCGAACAGGTCCAGGGCTCGCTGCCGGGGGTTCCCTTCGTCGTCCCACTGCAGCAGGAACAGCAGCGGAATGGTGACCTGCCGGGCCTCCTCGCGCTGGGCACGGGGCACGTAACCCCCGGCGAAGAAGCCGGCGGCCGCGATGCGCGGCTCGACCACGGCCAGCCGAATGCCGACGGCGGTCCACCCCGAGTACCCCACCGGGCCGCCGATCTCGGGCAGCGAAAGGAGGGCGTCCAGGGTGGTCCGCCATTCCGGGACCGCCTTCTCGACCAGCGGGCCGATGAAGGACTCGAAGATCTCGTCGACCGGCTCGCCGGCCTGCATCGCCCGGCGGAGGTCCGCGCGGGCCTGTTCGGCGGCGGCGGAACGGGGCCGGTCACCGCCCCCGGGGGCGTCGATGGCGGCCACCGCGTAGCCGTTCGCCGCGCAGTGCCGGGCCCGGGCGACCAGCCGGGGTTCCCCCTTGGGCAGGCCGTTGTTGTGGGCCATCAGGATCAGCGGAGCCGGTGCGGATCCAGGCGTCCACAGGGTGCCCGGGATCTCGCCGAGGGTGAATTCGCGTTCGAGAACGCCGTCATCGAGGCGTTGCTCGGAAGTGAACTGCATGGTCGTGCCTTTCGGGAGGGCTCTGGAACGGCGCTCCCGGACGACCTATCGCCCGACCGTGACCCCGGAGGGGAGCACCCATGTCGATACTGCGTTCACGGGTACCACCTCCTCGTTCTCTCGCACGGCCTCCGGAAACGTAGCAGTGGTCGCCGTGGTCCGCCAAACGGATTCCTGCGCGGGCTCCGTGGCCGGACGCCCCGGAGCCGGGAGCCGGAACACCACGCAGAGCCGCTCGGGGCAACCGACCGAACCACGCCGCCGGCGGTGCTGGATCCCGTACGGGCCGGGCACCGCTCGCCGAGACGGTCACGTTCGTCGAGGGTTGGCACTACAAGAGGGATAGCGCTGCAAGGCACATATTGGACACCAGTCGTCGAAAGAAGGTGCATGCCATGAAGGTCGCAGTCATCGGCGGAACCGGGCTGATCGGGTCACGGGTCGTGAAGAACCTGAACGCTGCCGGGCACCAGGCCGTACCGCACTCCCTGTCCACGGGCGTGGACATCATCACGGGCCGGGGGCTGGAGGCGGCCGTGGCGGGCGCCGACGTCGTCGTCAACCTGACGAATTCCCCGACCTTCGACGACGCCTCGCCCGCCTTCTTCCGGACCTCGATGGACAACCTGCTCGCCGCGAGCCGGAAGGGCGGGGTCGGGCACTTCGTCATCCTCTCGATCGTCGGCGTGGACCAGGTGCCCGATCTGGACTACTACCGGGCGAAGGTGCTTCAGGAGGAGATCCTCAAGGCCGGACCGATCCCGTACTCCATCGTCCGCGCCACGCAGTTCATGGAGTTCATGGACGCGACCCTGTCCATGACCGCCGACGGCGACACCATCCGCCTGCCGCGCACGCCGATCCAGCCGATCGCCGCCTCGGATGTGGCCGGCGCGGTCGCCGAAGTCGCCGCAGGCAGCCCGCTGAACGGCGTCGTCGACATCGCGGGTCCCGACGTCTACCCCCTCGACGAACTCGGCCGGCTCACCCTGACCGCCAAGGGCGACGGACGCCGGGTCGTCACCGATGACACCGCCGGCATGTTCGCCACCGCCCACGGCGACGTCCTCACCGCCCCGACCGATGCCCGCATCGCCCCCACCCACTACACCGACTGGCTCTCCTGAACCAGCCCCCTCCACCGCAGCCGCCGAGTCGGGGGCGGATCGGACGGACCAGGACCGACACCGCCGGGACGCCGTCAGAACTACGCCAACCAGGCAACGGCCGAACACGTGAACCTGCAACCCCGCCAACCCCATCCGGCCGGCCCCGGCGGCGCGCCGACGCTTCCCGCCCCGCCGCCGGTGCAAGGCCGACTCGCACCGGGCCTGCCACGGATCGGCCGACTCCTCCGTCAGAACGCCGAGATGTGCACGCGAGGCGCCCGTGAAGGCGGGACAGGGCCAGGCCGCACGGGCCCACTCCTCGGTCACACCCGAGGAACCCGTGCGGCCGCTGTTGCGTCACGCGATCACAGCGACAGTTTGAATCCGTCGTGGCTCGCGGTGAAGCCGAGCGAGCCGTAGAAACGGTGGGCCTGGGTGCGCCGCTTGTTGCTGGTGAGCTGCACCAGTGTGCAGCCGCGGGCGCGTGCCCGGTCGATGGCCCAGGTCAGCAGCTCGCGGCCCAGGCCGACCCCGCGCCGGTCGGCGCGTACCCGCACGCCCTCGATCAGCGCACGCTCCTGGCCATGACGCCCCAGGCCAGGGATGTAGGTGAGCTGCAGACAGCCGAGAACCGTACCGTCGCCCTCGTCCAGGACCACCAGCTCGTTGCGCGCGTCGCCGTCCACGGCCTCGAAGGCTCGCGCATACGCCTCATCGACCTCGACGGTCCGGGGATCGACCACGGCTTCCTCGTCGGAGAGGAGCGCGATGATCGCGGGCAGGTCCTGCCGGGTCGCAGTACGGAAGATCACGCTGAGAGCATGCCAGCCGACCCGGCGGGCCCGAGGGCCGGCCCCGCCCCGGACCGCCGGACCCGATCAGGGGGAGGCCGACCAGCGGCGGACGGTGGCGATCAGCCGACGGGCGCGGCCGGCCCGGCCGGGCCGGCCGCTGGTGGGGTGTCAGGGCTTGAAGGAGAGCGCGAAGAGGTGGATCGCCGGTGCGTTGGGCAGCGTGACGCTCTGCACGCTCTTGCCCGGGGTCAGCGGGACGGTGTTGGAGAACACCTTGTAGCTGATGCCGTAGTTGGCCGGTCCGCCCGGGGTGTTGCGGTGGTCGGTGGTGATCGCGGTCTGCGCGCCGTACGCGTTGTCGGGGGTGCAGCACCAGTTGGGGAAGCCCAGGGTGTCCGTGGAGGTGGTTCCGTCGGTGTAGGTCACGGTGACGGGCCCGGAGGTCGCGCCGGTCTCCGCGCCGAGGAAGGCCAGTGCGCTGCCCTGGCCGGTGAGGGTGACGGCCTGGCCCGAGGCGCTCACGTTGTCGGGGGTGCCGGGCGCCGAGGCGGGCCAGGTGAAGCTCAGGCCGTTGGCGGTGACGGTGGATCCGGGGCTCACCCCGACCTTGGCCAGCGCGTCGGCGGAGTAACTGTCACCGGTGGAGTCGAAGTCGCCCGGGGCGGGGTCGCTCTCCTTCGTCACGCCGACGTTGTTGAAGGCTGCCGCGAGGCCGGGGTAGGGGACGGTGGTGGTGAGCGTCAGCGGGCCGCTGGCCGATCCCGCGCCGGCCGCGCCCGCGCGGTAGGTGGCGGTGGCGGTGATCGTGGAGACGGTGGTGCCGGGCGCGGCCTTGGGCGCGGTCACGGTGACGGTGGCCGAGGCGCTGGCGCCGGGACGCACCCGCTTCAGGTCCGCGCTCGCGGGAGAGACCCGCCAGCCCTGGGGCGCCGTCACGGACAGCCGGGTGTCGGACAGGCCGGTGGAACCGAGGTCGGTGAGGCTGACCTGGTAGGTGCCGGGCGCAGCGGGAGTGCTGACGTCCTTCCAGGTGATCGCGGTGGCGGGCTGCACCTGGTCGGTGCCTCCGGCGCGGACCCGGTACAGCACCGTGGCGTGCGGCGGGACGTCGGCGGAGATGGTGCCGGTGCTCTGGGTGACGTTCTTGGTCACCAGGTCCTGGAGCCGGTACGAGGAGGCGTGGGCCAGGCCCGCGGCGGCGGCCGTGGTGGTGATCGTCTGCGCGGAGTCGGAGGAGTTGAACAGCGCCACGGCCCGGTCGCCGTTGGCCAGCGGCCGGGACAGGACGTGGTAGCCGCTGCCCTGCTGGACGATGCGGCCCTGGACGCCCAGCGCATCCTGGTCCACGGCGATCACGTCCGCGTTGCCGAGCACCGCCAGCGCGTCGGCGGACAGGTGGCTCAGGTCGGTGCTGGAGATCAGCGGCGCCGCCATCACCGACCACAGCGACATCTGGCTCTGGATCTCGTCACGGGTCAGGCCCGCGTCACCGGCGAGCAGGAAGTCGGGGTCGTTCCAGCGCCCGGGGCTCTGCAGGTCGGCCAGGCCGACGTTGTAGCCGTAGTTGTAGGTGATCGCGTTCCACTTCGCCGCGCCGCTCTCCTGGCCGAGCGCGGTGTCCGCGCCCTCGCGCCACAGGTTGCCGACCTGCGCCGACCAGCCGATGACGGTGCGCCAGTCGGCCCCGCCCTCGAAGTAGGCCGGGGCGGACACCGAGTAGACCATCGGGCGGCCGGTGTTCAGCATCGCCCGGCTCATCGCCGCGTAGGCGTCGTGGTAGGTCTGCTCGCTGGTCTGTCCCGCGATGTCGGGCACGTTGCAGCCGTCGAGTTTCACGTAGTCCACGCCCCAGGCGGCGAAGAGGTCGGCGTCCTGCTGCCAGTGGTTCAGGGAGCCGGGGTAACCGCCGCAGGTGGCGGTGCCGGCGTCCTCGTAGATCCCGAACTTCAGCCCGAGCGCGTGGATCTGGGCGCCGACGTAGTCCATGCCGTGCGGGAACTTGACGGGGTCGGAGACCAGTGTGCCGGAGGCGTCGCGGCTGTGGGCCATCCAGCAGTCGTCGGTGGTGACGGTGTCGTAGCCCTTGGCGGCCAGACCGCTGCTGACCAGCGCGCGGGCGTTGTCGAGGATCACCTTCTCGTCGATGCCGCACTGGTAGTAGGACCAGTCGTTCCAGCCCATGGGCGGCGTCGGGGCGTAGTTCGGGTACTGGGCCGCCGCGCCGGCCGAGCCCGCGCTGGAGGCGACGGCTGGGGCAGGGGCGGCGGTGGCGGTGGGGGCCGTCACTAGCAGTCCTGCGGACGCGGTGGCGAGCGCGCAGGTGCCGGCGAGAGCAGCACGCAGTCGCCGGGCGATGGGGGGAGCCATGGGCAACCTCATAGTGTCGGTTGAGCCTCGGATGGAGCGGCCGGTCCGGACAGCCGAGAGCGTTTCTACGCTCTGCTGCTCACAGTTGACAATAGGTCAGTCAAAATAAGCAGAAATGAACATCCATGGACGGGCAAACACGCAGCCGAGCGCCGCGCGGTGACGCGGCTCGGGCTCAGCGACGGGCTCAGCGACGGGCGAGGGAGAGGGCGATGGCGCGGGCGATCGGCTGGCCCGTGCAGGACTCGAAGTAGCTGAAGGCCGGGCTGGGGTTGACCTCGAAGCAGTAGACCTCGCCGTCGTCGGCCAGCAACAGGTCGATGCCGGCGAGGGCCAGCCCGAGCCGTTCGGCCAGGAGCAGGCAGCGCTCGGCCAGGTCGTCGGGCAGCTGCCACGGGGAGAGGTCGGCCCGGCCGCCGTCGCGGTGGGCGTAGCGGTAGTCGACGCGGTCGGTCTCGATCCGGGTGGCGAACACCTCGCCGGGGACGGTGTGCACCCGGATGTCGGCGCCCTTGACGTACCGCTGGAACTGCACCGGGCAGGCGCGGATGAGCGGCAGCCGGTCGATCGCGGCGGCGTCGAGGGGCTGGACGATGGAGCGCAGGCAGCTGATCGACTCGTAGACCAGTTCGCCGTGGCGCGCCCGGAACTCGTGGACGAGCTCGGGGTCGTTGGTGACCAGGGTCTCCGGCACCCGGAATCCGGCCTCCCGGATGAGCTGCGCCTGATAGGGCTTGGACAGGTTCGACGCCATCGCCTCCGCCCGGTTCATCACGCACCCCGGGGCGAGGTCGATCCACATGCTCAGGGCCGCGTGCCAGGACCGGCAGTGCCGCTCGACGTCCCCGCCCGCGTCGCGCAGTTCGGGCAGGCGGCGCCAGTCCATCAGCCGGGAGTAGATGCCGGTCACCTCGGCGCAGTCGACGGATCGGCCGTTCAGGCCCAGCCGACCCCGGATCCCGGTGCCGCTGACCTCGATCTCGAACGGCAGGTCCGCGAAGCGTCGTTGGTGGAGGACGGTGTAGGGCAGTGCGAGGCCGTCGAGTTCGGCGGTGACCCGGGCGATCGGCGACTCGCTCGCGATGCCGCAGACGGTGATCACCGGAAGGCCGCCGGCAGCGCGGTGAGGCGGTCGAGCAGGCGGTCCAGGAACGCGTCACCGCCGAGGCGGAGGTCGGGCATCGGGTCCGCTCCCCCGAAGACCGTCCGGTGGCCGCCGTCGCGACGCAGGTCGATCCCCAGCAGGTCGGTCCCGGCGAGCCGCGCGAGCCGGACGCACGCCTGCGCGTACTCGTCCGGAACCCGCGCACCGAAGACCTGCTCGCCGAGCACCAGCACGCGGCCTTCGTCGGGCCCCGGCGGTGGCGGCTCCCGTTCCGAGCGGTTCGACAGTCGCACCGGCGCCGCCGGCAGCCCCGCCCGAGCCGCGAGCACGGTCCACTCCGCGGGCGGCCGCCACGCGCCCGAAAGTCCGGTCGCACAGGGGCGGTTGACCGCGACCGGGGCGAGGCACCCGAGCAGGCTGAGCAGGAGCGCGCCCAACTCCTCCCGCGCGTAGCCGGCGTCGGCCTCGGTGGCGAACGCGAGCGCCCCGACCCGGGCGTAGCCCGCCCGGTTGAGCACGCCGTCGACGTCGCGGCTGGCCAGGACGCGCCCGTCCGGCAGGTCGACCTCGAAGCTCGCGCCGGACTCGTCGACGCGGTGCACCGACCGTGCCGAGAAGAGCAGGTCCCCGGGGGAGAGCAGTTCCAGCGGGGCCAGTCCGCGCCGCCGCAGCCCCGCGTACGCCCACATCCCCGCGAGGTCGCCGGGGTCACAGAGCACGAGCCACATGGGGCGCCTACTCCCCGCTCGTCCGCTCGTCGGGGTCCTCGTCGCGCAGGGCGCTGTCCGACGGATCCCGGGTCCAGGACGCGCTCGCGACCTGCTGCCCGTTCTCGTCCGCGATGGCCGCCGTGGCCGGGCTCTGCGGGACGAGGGTGATCGGCCCCGTGCCCGCCCGGAGTTCGGCGGCCGGCGGGGCTACTTGCCGGCGGCCGCCATGGAGGCGACCGCTTCCGCCACGCTGGCCCGGTAGATGCCCATCTGGGGGTTCAGGACCCGCGCGTCGCCGTTGAGCGGGAAGTTCCGGGTGTTCGCGAGGGGCATGTTGGTGCCCTCGTCGTCGACCAGCACGTTGAGCTCGTTGATGCCGGGGGCGGTGCCGGTGGTGGCGCCGCTCGGGTCGAGGTCGATCACGGCGTAGGCGCTCTGGCCCGCCGGGACGGGGAACCGCAAGGTGCCGCTGGCGAGTATCGGCTTGATGTTGTTGCTCTGGTCGCGGGCGGTGGAGTTGCCCAGGTCGACCCCCGGGGTGGAGCTCAGACTGCAGGCGGTCGCACCGGTGTTGTGCACCTCGATCACCCGCTGGCTGGGTGCCCCGGCGCGTGCCGTCACGTGGATCGAGAGGTTGCCGATGTCGCACGGGTGGGCGCCGGCCGCGGCACTCCCGCCGTCGGGCCGGGCGCTGCTCGACGGGCTCGCGCCGGACGGCGTACGCGCCGCGTGCGGAGCGGTGGGCGATGCCGCTCCCGTGGCCGGTGCGCCCGCTGCGGGAGCACCGGCGGTCGGGCTGCCCGCCCGCGACGGCGCGGCGGCCACCGTGGCGGGCGAGGCGGCCGTCGTGCCGCCGGCCGAGTCGGCGTTGTCGGGCCCGCAGGCGGTCAATGCGAGCCCCGCCCCGGCCACGAGGACGGCGGAGACGAGCAGCGGGCGACGACGGCGGACGGACATGGTGGCTCCTCGGTGGCGGTGTGTGCTGACTGCGTGGACACACCAGAGGACGGTCGGCCGACGGCTTTCGGTGGCAGGCGTGGCGTCACAATCGTCAGGACAACATGAGGATCGGACTGTGACATTCAGTCAGGTGCTGCGGGGTTGACACGGCGCACTCCGGGCTCGCCACCCTGCCTCCGGCTCTAGGGGCTGTCCCGGACGGGCGGTTGCGCTCGACCGGGCTCTGCGGCGGGAGGGTTCCCGCGGGGAAGACGGGCGCCCCGTGGCGGCTCGGGCGAACCCGGAGCCGCCACGGGGCGGGCCCTGCCGATCGTCACCGGACCGGCGCGGTCCCCGGCCGGTGCGACCGGAGAGCGGTGCTCAGTTGAGGACCAGGACGTCGGTGCGCATCCGCAGCGGGCTGCTCCAGCCGATGTTGATCTTGAACGTCACCACGCCGTTGCCGGGGGCGATGCTCGACACCTGGAAGGGCGCCGCGCCGACGAACCGGTTCCCGTTGCCGTCGATCTCGGAGGCCGTGATGACGACCGTCGAGTCGATCCCGATGGCGTTCCAGGCGATCTGGAGGTTGAACGTCCCGTTCCCCGGGGTCCACGTCCACCAACCCCGCCACACGGCGCCGACGTTGCCGCCGATCGCCGCGAGGCTCTGGTCCCGTTCGGCGGCCTGCGAACTGTTCGCGATCCGCGGCACCTCGGTGCTGGAAGATTCGGCTGCAGTCATGACGACTCCCCTCGCCCCGGGAGAGCTCCCACGAACTCCCCGAATACGTTGAGTGTCCGACAATGTGCGCAGAGTAACAATCACTCGTTCGAGTGAACTCCGGCGCGTCGCCACGCCATCCACGCGACCACCGACCACGGTGCCCGAGCCGGCCATCGCCGCTGAAGGACCGGGCCGGTACCGCGCGGTCCCGCACCCCCTGCTTCGGCCCCTGTTGACGGCGCATCGGCTCCCACTGCCGGCACGCCCCGCGCGACCGCGCCCCGGTTTCCCCGTCAAGTGGCCTGCGCCACCGTACGGTTTATCGTCATGCGCAAAGAGGTAGCGTTCGTCCGTCTGGCAACGGTCGGCACGCGAAACGGGGGAGCGGTGCGCGGGACGGAGGAACGGTGAGCGGGATTCTCGTCCACCTGCCGGAGGGGAACGGCGAGGACGCGGTGACCTTGCGGCTCGGCCCGGGAGAGCGGGCGCGCTTCGGCCGCGGCTCCGCCGGCACGCCGGTGGAGCTCCGACTCGGCGACGAGACGGTCTCCCGGCTCGCCGGCGAGATCCACGCGACCGACGACCACTGGCAGTTGAGCAACCTCAGCAGCACCCACGCCTACCTGGTGGAGAACCCGGAGGGTGCCGGCGAGTACCTGCGGGTGCCGCCGCGGCGGATCGGCGCACCGATCCCGTTCGAGTTCTCCCGGGTGGTGCTGCCCTCGCGGCGTGAAACGCCGCTGTCCTTCCAGGTGTTCGCACCCGACCACGTCTACCTGGACCCGCACGCCCGCGGCGCCGGCTCCTGGGAGAGCCGCACCATGACGGCGTACTCGCTGGACGAGACCGCCACCTACTTCCTGGTCCTGGTCGCGCTCTGCGAACCGTGGCTGCGCGACCGGTCCCCCGCCGCCGTGCCCACCACCCCCCAGGTGGTCGCGCGGCTGCGTGGCCACCCCGCCTGCGCCCGGCTCACCGCCCGCGCGGTCAGCTCGCACCTCGACTACCTCGCCGACGAGAAACTCCGTATCGACATGCCCGGCGACGCGGGCCGCGCGGACCGCCGCAACGGCAAACGCGAGGCCGTCGTCGGAATCGCCCTGAAGTTCGGCATCGTCCGCGAGGAGCACCTCGCGCTCCTGCCGCGCCCCGAAGCCGCCGAGCCCGGACGATAGGGAGAGGCTCCGATGGTGCACGATCTGGCCTTCTGTGGGGACGGCGAGGAGCTGCTGCCGCCCGGCCACCGGGTCGGCGAGTGGACCGTCACCGGGCCCATCGGCGAGGGCGGTTGGGCGACCGTCTACGCCGCCCGCCGGGCCGAGGGCACTGCTGGTTCGGACGGCGCCGACGGGGTGGACGACACGATCGCCCTCAAGGTGCTGCCGACCGCCGGACTCGCCCCCCGCCAGGCCCGCCAGGTCGCCGAAGCCGCCCACCGTGAAGCCGAGTTGGCCCGCACCGCCCCGCACCCCCGGCTGGTCCGCCTGCTCGACACCCTCACCCTGGCCGCCCCCGACCGCCCCGCGCTCGACGGCGCGATCGTCCTGGTCATGGAGCGTGCCCGGTGCACCCTGCGCGACCTGCTCGCCACCGGCGTCGACGAGGCCCGGGGCGCCCGGATCATCGCCGGCATCTGCGAGGGCCTGGCCCACCTGCACCGCTCCGGCTGGGTCCACACCGACCTCAAACCCGAGAACGTCCTCATCGGCCGGGACGGCGAGGTCCGCCTCTCCGACTTCGGCCTCGCCATCGAACTCACCGGCACCCACGGCCACTGCGCGCCCATGGGCACCCCCGACTACCTCCCGCCGGAGCGCTGGAAGGCACCGCTCGGCGAACACGGCGTCAAGATCCGCACCACCGCCGACATCTGGGCGCTCGGCATCGTGATCCACGAGGTGTTCGCCGCCGGCGTCCCGCCCTTCCCCGGCGCCACCCCCACCGCCCGCAACGCCGCCGCCCAGCAGTACGCCGAAGGCCGCGCCGCCCTGCGCCTGGCCCCCGCCGTCCCCCCGTTCTGGCGCGCCCTCGCCGCCGACTGCCTCGCCCCCACCCACGCCGCCCGCGCCCCGCACACCGCCGAAAGCCTGCTCGCCCGGATCCGCGCCCACCAGTCCGGCCGCCGCCCACGCCGGCCACGGCCGCGCACCGCCCTGCTCGCCCTCGCCGCCTGCGCCACGGCCGCCGTCACCGCCACCGCCCTCTGGCCGCGCCCCGACCCGGCCGCACACCCCGCCCGCATCCGGGTCTTCAACGCCGAACGCGGCTGCCAGGACCGCACCGACCGCGATCCCCGGTGCAGCCTCGGTCTCGCCGTCGACCCCCTGCGTCCCTACACCGCCGAGAACGTCATCCCCACGCGCGTCTGGAACAACGACACCCTCGACGCCGACTGCCAACTCCCCACCGGCCTGCCCGTCATCAACGAGGAAGACCTCACCTCCACCGTCTGGTACCGCATCCACCTCCCCGGCCCCACCACCGCCTGGCTCCCCGCCGTCCGCACCAAGGACCGCCCCACCCTCCTCCGCTGCCCCTGACCTGCACGGGGAACTCCCGGGTGGACCGGAGTCAGTGGACCGTCCGGGGGCGAGGATCACAGCGTCGTACCGGGTGTTGCTCACAGGCGCGCGCCGGTCCATCGGGGACCGTCGCGCGTGCTACTCCGGATCGTTCCGGATTCCCTGCCCGGCGCTCCCCTCACTACCTTGTCGACGGCGTCCGCCAGACCGGCCGGCCCAGAGCACAGGGAGCAGCGATGCCGACGACCGCCACCACCAGCCGGCCGAGCGTCGCCGTGCTCGGGCATCAAGAGCGCAAGGTGCTCCACGCGGTCGGCTGCGGCCTGCGGGACGACGAGATCGCCGCCGCCCTTGCCGTCTCCGAGGACGCCGTCGCCGGACACCTCGCGCGAATCCTCGTGAAACTCGGGCTGCGCGACCGGGCCGCCGCCATCGTCCACGCCTTCGACTGCGGACTGGTCTCCCCCGGCTGCGGCCCCCGTACGCAGGTGGCGAGCCCGGTGCCGCGCAGCGCCGCCGACCGAGCGGCCGGACCGAAGGTGCAGATCTCCGTGCTCGGACCGCTGCGGGCATGGCAGGACGGGCGGTCCCTGGACCTGGGGCATCTGCGCCAGCAGGCCGTACTGGCGGTGCTGGCGCTGCGCGGGGGGCGCACCGTCAGCCAGCAGGAACTGCTCGACGGGGCATGGGGGTTGGAGCAGCCGGTCACGAACGTGGTGCCGGTCCACATCTACCGGCTGCGCAAGATCCTGCGCATCGGGGACAGCCCGGACTCGGTGATCGAGCACGACCGGTGTGGCTACCGGCTGGTCTCCGGCGCGGCCGAAGTGGACCTGGCGCGCATGGAGAACCTGGTCGCCGACGCCGGAACGGCCCATCGGGCGGGCGACCCGACCGAGGCGGTCCGCCTCTGTTCCCAGGCGCTGGACCTGTTTCGCGGGGAGCTCCTGGCCGGCCTGCCCGGCCCGCTCGCCGAGCTGGAGCGGCTGCGGCTCGCCGAGCGCAGGATCGCCGTCGCACAACGGAAGGTGGAATGGCAGCTGCGGCTGGGCCAGTACTCCGAGGCGATCGCCGAGTTGTTCGCCCTGTCCGCGGAGCACCCCCTGAACGAGCTGGTGGCCGCGCTGCTGATGCGTGCGCTGTACCGCAGCGGCCGACAGGCGGACGCCTTGGCCGTGTTCGACCGCGCCCGCCGCCGTCTGGCCGACGACCTGGGGGTTCCTCCGAGTCGGATGCTGCGGCGGACGCACCAGATGATTCTGCGCGGGGACGAAGCCGGCCTCGGCCTCACCGGAGCCACCCGGTGACCGGGCCGACAGCCGTCGGGGCACGCCGGAGACCATGGTCGGAGTTCCGGCGTGCCCGCACGTTGAACGCGGTCACATGAGGGAGGGCCGACGACACCCCGATGAAGAGACCGCGATCACACGTCATCCCGAGCGGCGCAAACAGATCACCACCTGTCGGTGGCCGGATGGTCCCGGCCACCGACAGGTGGTGAAGGGGTTCGGCCACGGACTCGGCCGACCGGCGTTCCGTGGTTACCAGGGGTACCAGGCGCCGTTGTACCACTGCTCGTTGGCACTGTCGTTGTGGTGATCCATGTTGAAGTCTTCGGGGTAGTTCTTGACGTGGTTGTTCGGGTAGGTCCAGATACCGGCGGACTCGTCGCAGACGTAGTCCCAGTGGCAGATCGTCTTGACGGGCACGTTGCCGAAGAACCTGTCGGCACCGGCGAGCGGAGCGCCGATGATGCCGCCGAACGGCACCGCTCCGCCATTGGCACCGGGAGGGCCCTGGCGCTTGGGGTCCGCGACGAGGATGGCGTTGACGTTGTCGAAGGTCTGCCAGTTCTCGGTGACCCAGACGTGCACCACCCCGGCCCCCAGGGAGTACCCGGCCATCTTGACGTGCTGGCCGGGGCACGCGGCGCGCTGGTCGCGGACCAGCCGGTTCAGCTCGTTGACGCCTGCCCGCGTGCTCGCACCGTTGGGAATCTGGGTGGGATAGCCGACGTGCTGCTGGATGTTGCCGTAGAAGCCGTCGTTGTTCCACGAGCTGCCGGTGCCCCCGACAACGATCGTGTAGGTGCCCTCGCACGGAGCAGCCACGCGTGTGGTGGCCCCCTGTGCCGTGGCCCCCTGTGCCGCTGTCAGCCCGACCGTCAGCAGAAGTCCGGCTGACGCGGCCGCGATCCTTCGTGCTCGCATTCGATCCTCCCCACGCAGTTGGCCCACGCGTCCGCGCTCCGATGCGGTACGCGGTCGGCCAAGGTCACAGGACGACAGTGACAGCGACCGATGACAACCCGATGAAGTCCACCGTCCAGGCCGGCCGGCTGCACGACGCCGTCGCCTGGCGCGGCGACGGCATCATCCCGGGGATGTAAACCCCTGGGCCAATGCGCGCGACCGGGAGATCAATCGGTGGGCCGATGCGTCCGACTGACGGTGCGTGACACCGTTCCGGGCATGGACACCACCACGTTCACCACCCCGTCCGCCGGACTGAGCCGTCGTCACATGCTGGGCTCCGCACTGGCCTTGGGCGTCGCCACCCCGCTCGGCCTGGCCACCACCGCCCGGGCGGCGGCGCCGACCGCACCCTCCGCCGGGGACGGAGGCACCGCTCCCGCCCCCGGGCGGCTCACCCTGCCCGAACCCACCGGGCCGCACCCGGTCGGCACCGTCGCCCTGCACCTGCGCGACACCTCCCGCCCGGACCCGATCGCCGGCGCCGGCCACTACCGCGAGCTGATGGCGAGCGTCTGGTACCCCGCCCGGAACGCCGATGACCGCCCGCTCGCCCCCTGGATGGCCGACGGCGCCCTGCGCGCCTTCCTGGACGACGCCGGCTTCCCGCTCCCGCTCTCCCTCGCCCCGCTCACCTCGGGCCACCTGAGCGCGCCCGTCCACCGCTTCGGCCACCGCCTGCCCGTCGTCGTCTACTCGCACGGTGCGGGCAGCCACCGGGGCGACCACACGATCGTCGTCCAGGAACTCGCCAGCCGCGGCTACGTCGTGGTCACCGTCGACCACACCTACGACGGCGTCACCCAGTTCCCCGACGGCCGCGTCGTCACCCGGGCCGACGTGGACCGCGACCACATCCTCTCCCCGCACGACTACGCCGCCGACCTGCTCTTCATACTCGACCGCGTCCAGGACCTCGCTGCCGGGCGCAACCCCGACGTCGACGGCCAGGCCCTCCCCGACGGCCTGCTCGGCGCCCTGGACCCGCTCGACATCGGCATGTTCGGCTGGTCGAAGGGCGGCACCGCCACCGCCCTCACCATGGTCGCCGACCCCCGGGTCCGCGCCGGACTGAGCCTCGACGGCCCGATGCAGTGCCGGCCGGCCATCACCACCGACCTGGACCGGCCGTTCCTGATGATGACCGCCGTCTTCACCCGGGCCCAGGACCCGGCGGCCGCCGAGTTCTGGACCCACCTGCGCGGCTGGCGGCGCACCATCCAGGCCGACGGCGCCGTCCACTCCTCGTACGGCGACAACATGACGCTGATCCCGCAGGCGGCGAAGCTGCTCGGGATCAGCGACCAGCAGGTCCAGCAGATGGTCGGCACCCTCGACCCGGCCCGCGGCGTGCTCATCCAGCAGGCCTACCCGGCAGCCTTCTTCGACCTCCACCTGCGCCACCGCCGCGGGAACCTCCTCGACGGGCCGTCACCCCGGTTCCCCGAGGTCGCGTTCCTGCCGTGAGCCCGCCGGGCGGCCGCCACGGGGGTGCGGCCGCCCACCCGGCGCTCAGAGCTGCGGCGTGCGGTGAAAGGAGATCAGCAGCCGCCAGACCTGGTGGGCGATCCGCTCCGGGCCCGCCTCGATCCGGCCGTGCAGCCAGTCCCCGAGCCCGCCGGTGAAGGCGCCGGCCACGGCGGCGGCCACCAGATCCGGTTCCGGGGCCCCCGCGAGAGCCCGCTCGGTACGGCTGCGCTCGCGCAGGTCGCGGGTGAGCACCAGGCCCAGCGGGCCTCCGCCGCCCGGGGCCAGCAGGGCACGGTAGAGCGGGGCGTGCGGGGCCAGTTCGGCGAAGAACCCGGTGAGCGCGGGCGGCGGGACGGCCGGGTCGGGCACGCCGCGCCAGGCGTGCAGGGCGTCCACGGCCGCGCGGACGACGTCGGCGCAGGCGTCCACCGCGAGCGCCTCCGGGTCGGCGTAGTGCACGTAGAAGGTGGCCCGGCCGACCCCGGCCCGGCGCACCAGCGCGGCCACGTTGACCTCCGCCAACGGGCGCTCGGCGCACTCGTCCAGCAGCGTCCGGCGCAGCGCGGCCCGGGTGCGTTCGGCCCTCGGGTCCTGGGCAGCCCTGGGCTCCCGGGCGGCGCTCATCCGGCGAGCAGGACGGCGCCGAGCGCGAGCGCCCCGGGCAGCGCCTGGGCCACCAGGATGCGGCAGTTCGCGGTCGCGCCGCCGTACAGGCCGGCCACGACCACGCAGACCAGGAAGAAGAGCTGCGCCTGGTGGCCGGTCGAGCCGCCGGCGACCGGTAAGGTGCACGCCCGGGGGCCGAGAACGGATCAGACCACAGGAGCGCCGTGCGGATTCTGCTGCTGGGACCGTTGGAGCTGCGGACCCCCGGGGGCACCACCGTCCACATCGGAGGCGCCCGGCGCCGCGCCGTTCTGACGGCGCTCGCCCTGGACGCCAACCGCGTCGTCCCGGTCGAGCGGCTGCTCGACCTGGCCTGGGACCACGCCCCACCGCCCACCGCGCGCGCCGCGCTGCAGGGCCACATCGCCAAGCTGCGCACCCTGCTCGACGACGGCCTGCTCCTGGAGACCCGTGCCCCGGGCTACGTGCTGCGCGCCGATCCGGACCTGATCGACGCCCACCGGCTGAGACGCCTGCTCGACCGCGCCCGCACCGAGCCCGTCGACGGGACGGCCGTACCGCTGCTGCGCGAGGCCGTCGCGCTCCGACGGGGCCCCGCACTCGACGACTGCGGGTCCACCGCGCTGCGCGACGGCGCCGCGGCCCGGCTGGAGACCCTGCGGGTCGAGGCCCTGGAGCAGCTCGCCGAACGGCTGCTGCGCACCGGGCAGGGCGGGACGGTGACCGCCGCGCTCACCGAGGCGGTGGCCGAGCATCCGCTGCGCGAGTCGCTGGTCCGGCTCGCCATGCTCTGCCTGCACCAGGAGGGCCGGCCCGCCGAGGCCGTCGCCGTGTTCGAGGCGACCCGCCGGCGGCTGGCCGAGGAGACCGGGATCGACCCCGGCACCGGCCTCCGGGAGGCGCTCGACCGGATCCGGTCCGACGCCGCGGCCCGGCCCCCGGCCGCCCCGGCCCGGCTGCCGCGCGAGCCCGGCCGATTCGTCGGACGGGAGGTCGAACTCGCCTGGCTGGGCGAGCAGAGCGGCACGCGGGGCAACCTGGGCACCGCTGCCGGCGGCGATCGGCGGCTGCTCCTGGTGACCGGCCCGGCCGGGGTCGGCAAGACGGCGCTCGTGCTGCGCTGGGCGCACCGGAACGCCGCCGCGTTCCCGGACGGACGGATCGGCGTCAACCTCCGGGGCTTCGACGAGACCGAGCCGCTGAGTCCGGAGCAGGCGCTCGCCGAACTGCTGCGGGCGCTCGGCACCGAGGACGCCGCCCTCCCGGCCCGCTGGGAGGAGCTGACCGAGGCGTACCGGACGCTGTTGGCCGGCCGCCGGGTGCTGCTCGTGCTGGAGAACGCGCGGGACACCGAACAGGTGCTCCCGCTGCTGCCGACCGAGCCGGGCTGCGTCGTCGTGGTGACCAGCCGACACCGGCTCACCGGGTTGCTGGAGGTCGGGGGTGCGCGGGCGCTGTCCCTGGAGTCGCTCGACGCGCAGGAGGCCTTCGGTGTGCTGGCCGGGGTCACCGGCCGACCGCGACTGGAGGCCGAACGGGAGGCGGCGGAGCGGGTGGTCGAGCTGTGCGAGGGGCTGCCGCTCGCGCTGCGGATCGCCGGCTCGCGACTGGCGACCCGGCCGCACTGGCGGGTCGCCACCCTGGCCGGCGAGCTCTCCGACGAGCGCTCCCGACTGGCCGCGCTGGCCACCCAGGGCGCACTGAGCGTCGCGGCGGCCCTGGAACTGACGGTCCGCACGCTGCCGGAGCCGGCCGTCGAGCTGTTCCGGTTGCTCGGCGTCCACCCGGGCCAACAGGTCGACACCGCCGCGGCGGCCTCGCTGGCCGGGACCGACCGACGGGCGGCCGCCGCCTGGCTGGAGCTGCTGCACCTGGCGCACCTGATCGAGGAGAGCGCACCGGGCCGCTTCGAACGCCATGACCTGATCCGGCTGCACGCCCGGCACGCCGCCGAGGAACTCCCGGCCGCCACCCGGGCGGCAGCCCTGACCAGGCTCGTCGACCACTACCTCGCCGCGACCGCCGCCGGGCTCGTCCTCGCCCGGCCGGAGGCCCGCCACCACCGGCCCGCCCACCGGCCGACCGGGGGCGCGCCCGGGTTCGGGACCTCCGCGGACGCGCTGGCCTGGTTCCGGACCGAGGAGCCGACCGTCCGCGCCCTGATCTCGCTGGCCCACCGGTGGGGAGCCCACGAACACGGCTGCCGAATGGTCGAGAACGCCGGCTACCTCTACCTCGACGCCGGCCTGTTCCACGCCTGGGAGGAGGCGGCGCGGCAGGCGCTCACCGCCGCCGAGGCCGCCGGCACCGCCTCGAACTGGCCGCACCTGTACTCCAACCACAGCCTGTCGCTGGGCTGGCTGGGCCGACGGTCGGAGGCCCTGGAACAGTCCGAGCGCGCCGTCGCCGCCGCCGACCCGGAGAGCCTCCCGGTCCTGAGACACCGCTACCTCAGCATGCGGACGAGCTTCGCGGACGACTACGCCGAGCCCGGGAGGGCCCTGGAGGGAGTCACCGAGGCGGTGGCCCACGCTCGGGCCCACGGCGACCCCCGGCTGCTGTCCCAGGCACTCAACAACCTGGCGCACACCCTGTTCAGGGCGGACCGGGCCGCAGAGGCGCTGGATCCGATCGAGGAGTCGCTGGCCCTGCTGGCCGGGCGCGAGTCGGATCCGTACCTGGTGATCTCGACCAAGACCCACGCCCAGGTCCTGCGTGCGCTGGGGCGGTCGGACGAGGCCGTGGCGCAGATCCACCGGGTGCTGGAACTCGGCCGGGCCCAGGGCAACCAGGCCCACGCGGAGTTCGACTTCGCCGACTTCATCGGGCAGGTGATGTACGACCGGGGGCTCCGGGCCGAGGCACGCCGGCACTGGGAGCGGGCCCTGGAACTGGCCGCCGAGCAGGGCCGGATGACCCGCCAGGTGGAACGGGTGCAGACCCGGCTGGCGCGCTGCTTCCCCTAGCGGCTCCACGAGGTGGTCGCACGGCTCGCGCCTCCCGTGCCGGTGACCCGGCCACCCGGGGCGGCGGGCCGCAGGAAGTCGGACTCGGAGCCCGAGGTGCTCGTCCGCACGCCCGGGGTCGTGGCACCGCTCGCCGGTCCGGCCGTCGTACGCGGCGCGGCCGGGCCGGCCGACCTCGCCGGCGTCTGGTGCGCGGCGGTGGTCCGGCGCGCGGTGGGGGCGGCGGTCGAGGCCGAGGGCTTGTCACCGTCCGGCGCGACCCGCTCGATCCGCAGCTCCAGGTTGCGGCCCTGGCGGTCGCCGGCCCGGTCGCGGTTGCGGCTGTGCACGACCTGCGTCGACACGCCCCTGATCTCCTGCCACCGGCCCTGGACGGCACGGATGTTGGGGCACCACTCACCCTGGAGGTGGTGCTCCAGTTCGAGCTGCCAGCTCTGCGCGTCGACGAGGTGGACGGCGCCGACCTCGCCGGGGATCTCCACCGGAGCGGCGCCCCGGACGGTCACCACCGCCCGCTGCGGATACTGCCCCTCCACCGCCGTCACCGTGATCCGGCTCGGCCCCTGGTACCAGGCCATCGCTGTCCTCCCGCGTCCGTCCTCGTGCCGGCTGCCGACCGGCCTCAGCCAGTAGCACGGACGGCGCACCCTCCGGGGTTCGACCTGCCCCGATCCGGTCTGAACCCGTGACACACGGCATCCGTTCAACGGGGCGAATCCCGGCCCGCACACCGTTGCGGCCGTCCGCATCCGGCCCGAACCGGCATCAGCTCCTGGGAGAGACGATCGTGACCAGTACGGCGACACGGCGGCGGACCACCCTGCTCTGCGCCGCGGCGACCCTCGGCCTCGTCACGGCCGGGGCCCTCGCGGTGCGCGTCCCACCGCCCACGCGCGACCCGGTGCGGGCGCACCAGTCGCACCAGGCGGAGCCGGCGCGGCCGGCGGTGGCGTACGACCCCGACCTGCGGCCGTCGGACACCTCGCGCAGCGGGGTCCGGCTGTTCCTGCCCGGGGCCGGTGCCCCGGCCGACCTCACGCTCCTGGCCGACGGGCAGGGCCTCCGGTGACCGAGCGGCAGGGCGGCTCGCCCGACACTCCCCCGCCTTCCCTCCCTGGCCCGGGCCTCCAACTGCCCTGGATGAGCGCCGAACCGGTCGTGCCCTCGGGTCCGAGCGCCGCCGAGCGGCTGCGGGCCGCCCTGCGGCAGGCGCGCCGGCGCGCCGCCGTACTCGGCGCGGCCGCCGCAGGCGCGGCCTCCCGACGGGTCGCCGCCCGGCCGGCGTTCCCGCGCGGCCGCATCCGGCTCCCGGCCCTCCGCCGGCTCGGGCCGGGCCCCCGCCGGCCCTGGGACGCCCGGCGGATCACCATGGTGGCGGCGATGGGCTGTGGCGCGGTCCTCCTGCTGCTCGCGCCGTTCCTGCGGCAGGACGCCCCCTCCGGTGGCCCCGCCGCCGCGGCGGCGCCCGACGACCGTTCGCCCCTGGGGACGCACGGCCGGCACCGTCCCTCCGCCACGGACTCGCCCACCGACCAGCCGTCCCCGGCGAGCCCCACGCCGTCGGAGTCCTCCAGCGCCACGGCTGCGGCCACCGGGTCGACGACGCCCTCCCCTTCGGCCGAGCACGTCACGACCACGCCCACGGCCGCCCGTTCCACCGCCGCCGCACCGGCCGCCCCGGCCCCGGCGGCGCCTGCGACCGCGCCGCCCGCCGTACCGGCCCCGCCGCCCGTCGCACCGCCCGCCGCACCGGCGCAGCCGGCGCCCGTTCCGCCGGCCGCGCAGCCCGTCTTCCAGGCGGTGGCCGGGTTCGGTTGTTCGGGCCCGGGCGGCCACTTCCAGGAGGTCGGGGCGTTCCGCCAGGGCACGGACGGCTGGGTGACCGTCAACAGCGGCGGCCTCGCCGGCGACTCCTGCGACGGGCGCTACGAGGCGGTGCCGATGTCCGGCGACAAGAACAAGGACGACAACAGCACCTACGCCCTGTGGACCTTCGACGTCGGCGCGGGCTCGGCGAGTTGCGACGTCTCGGTGTACGTGCCGTCCTCCGGCTCGGTCCAGCAGGTCGGCGGCGCACCCGCGTACTACACGGTGGCCGGGGCGTCCGGCGCCGATCTGGGCCCGTTCACCGTCGACCAGGTGGGCCACCGCGGCGGCTGGGTCGACGCCGGCACCTTCCGCCCGACGGGCGGCTCGCTGGTCGTCCGCCTCCACAACCGCGGCCAGGACTGGACCGGCTCCGGCCAGCCCACCCACGCCCACATCGCGGCCGCCCCCATCCGCCTCACCTGCAAGCCCTGACCCTCCCTCCCCCGCCCCGGCCGGCCCGTCACCTCTCCCCACGGGCCGGCCGGGGCCCTTCTCCTTGCTCGGACGGTGCCGAGCCCACCGGCTCGGACCGCAGGGACGAACGGGGCCCGGGCCTCGGCCGGGAGGTTCGGGGCCGGAGCCCCGGGATCCTTCGCGTCATGCCCGCGGGGGCCCGGTGACCGGCCCTCGGCGCACACCGACGTACGCCGCGGCCCCGCCCTGCGACGCGCAGGACGGGGCCGCGTTCCTGGTGCCCGGACGACGGCCAGGAGTTACTGCGTCTCCTCCGTACCGCGACGGCGGCGGGTGCCGACCATCCCGAAGGCGCCACCGATCAGCAGCAGCGCGCCGGCCCCGGCGACGACCACGCTGGTGGCGCCACCGCCCCCGGTGGAGGCGAGGGGCTGGCCGTGGGCCTCGCCGGGCGGCGTGGTCGCGGGCGCGGCGGCGGCCACGGGGGCGGTCGGTGTCGCGGTGGGGCTCGCCGTCGGCGCCGGGGTGGCGGACGCGGTCGCCGTGGGCGTCGTGGTGGGGGTGACCACCGGGGCCGGGGCCTGCGTGGTGGGCCCCGGGGCCGGGGGGCGGGTCGGGGTGGGCTGCTCGGTGGGGCGCGTCGTGGTCGGCCGGCCGGTCGGCTGACTGCTGGGCTGACCGGTCGGCGCCGAGGTGGCCGTGGTGCTCGGGGTCGCGGCCGGGGTGGTCGGGGTGGTGGTCGGGGTGACCACCGGGTCGGCCGTCGGGGAACAGTCCGCGCTGGGGGCCTGGGTGCCGGTGGCGGGCGCGCCGGTCGTGGTCGCCGTCGGCGAGGCCGGCGGGGTCGTGGGCTTGGGGGTCTTCTTCTTCGGCTTGGCCGGCGCCGGGCTCTCGGAGGGGTCGGCGGGCTGGGCGGTGGTGACCTTCGGGTCCGGGGTGTCGTCGCCGGAGTCATCGGAGTCGTCCGCCTGCGGCGTGCCCTTCACGCGCTTGGCCTCCGTCGCCGCCAGGCGCCGGCTCTGCGAGGCGCTGGCCCGCGGGGAGTAGGGCGTGCCCGAGATCGGCGTGCGCGTCTCGGCGTCGTGCCGCGGGGTGGCCGACGGCGAGGCGGTGTCCTCGGCGTCGTCCGTGGGCTTGGTGGTCGGGCCGGTCCGGGTGGCGGTGACCTCCGGCGACGGGCTGCCGACCGGGCCGGGGCAGTGCGCGGCGCCGTCCGACGGCTTGGAGTCGACGTGGTAGCCGGCCACGATCTTGGTGAACTCGTACGGGCTCTGCTGGATCCCGCCGCACTTCGACGCGGTGTCCTTGGAGAACGTCCCGGCGCAGGAGCGGTCCCGGTTGACGGCCCAGAAGGTGAAGCGGGCGAGGTGGTGGGCGGCGGCGAAGTCCCGCATGGCCTGGAAATCGGCCGGGGAGACCACTTCGTCCGGGGAGTCACTGTGCCCGTTGATGGAGGACAGGCCGGCGTGGCGCCAGGCGGTGTCCTGGTCGTAGCCGTAGGCCTTGACGAGGGCCTGCTGGAGCCCGGAGAGGGCGGACTTGGTGGCGTCCACCATGGAGCCGCTGTGGCGGTCGAAGTCGAACGGCATGACGACCCAGCCGTCCACCTCCAGGCCCGCCTTGGCCGCCTTGGTGATGAGGTCGGTGCCGTCGGCGTCGGGACCGTTCTCCTCGGTGCTGAAGGTGACGTAGACCCGCAGGCCGGGGTTCTTCGCCTTGCCCGCCTTGAGCGCGTCGACCACCCGCTGGCGGGATTCGGCGCCGGTCAGCTCGGTGCTCTCGATGTCGATGTCGATCGCCTTCAGCTGGTAGGCGTCGATCACCTTCTGGTAGGCGGCGGCGAGTTGGGTCGCGTCGGTGCACTTCTCCCCGAGCTTGGCGCCGTCCCAGCCGCCGAAGGAGGCCACGACGTCGCCGCCGGCGGCGCGGATCGCCTTGATCTTCGCCTCCTCGTCGCTGCCGGTCAGCGCGCGCTCGCCGTCCCAGGCCGGCTCGCAGCCCTGGCCGGCGAGCAGGAAGGCCAGGGTGAACTGCCGGATGCCGGTCGCCTTCATCACCTCGACCGGGTCCTGGGCGGCACCCGACTCGCCCCAGCCCAGGTACTCGTAGACGGCGTTGAGGCCGACCGGATCGGTGGCGGCGGCCGGCGCGTCGTTCTGCGCGACGATCAGGACGCCGCCGGCCGCGAGCGCGGTGGCGGCAGCGGCGATCCGCCGACGGCGGCTGAGCCGGTGTTTGGACATGGCAGAGGATCTCCTGGGCTGGGAAGTGGACGGGGTCGCCCCTGCCGCCGCGGCGCCCGGTCGCCCTGGTGCGGGCGGACTCGGGGCACCGGCCCCGGTCCCGCCGGGGCCGCGGGAACGGGGCCGGTTCGAGGTGCCACCGGGTACGGCGACGGGCTCACGGCCCTCGGGCTCACCGCCGCACGGAGGGGGTCCTCAGCGAGGGACACGGAACGACACCCGTGCCCGGTTCACCGCCGACGCGACCCGCCTGGCCGGCCGTCAACTGCCGGGTGCCCGACCGGCCCCGGCCCGGTCATTCGGTCGCCGCCGGCTGCAGCCCGGACGGCGCGCCGGGCCCGGCGGGCGACGGAGCGGCGGGTGGTGGGACGACGGACAGCGGAACAGCGGGCGGCGGAACAGCCGGCGGCGGAGCGGCGCGGGCGTCCGCGGCGACCCGGCGGCGGGTTCCGTCCGGCCGCCCCGGTGGCAGCTCCACGGGTGCGCCGCGCACCAGTTCGTCCAGCAGCCGGTCCAGGGGGTCCGGCGCGGCGCCGTCGATCGCCGTGTCCGCCGGGAGCGCGGGTCCGGGAGCGGGCCGCTCCCCCACCCCGTGCTCCGGCACCGCACGGTCGGAAACCTCCGTACCGTCGCCCGGGCTCGCGCCCGCGGTCTCGCCGCGGACGCCTTCGAGCGTCCGGCTCAGCCGGTCCACCAGCCGGGCCCGCCCGGAGTCCGCGGCCCGCTCCGGAACGGTCGGCTCGGGCACCTGACGGACCAGCTCGCCGACGAGCCGGCGGGCCAGCTCCAGTGCCTGCGCGGCGGTCTCCAGCGCGCGGGCGGAGACGCCGTGCGCCGGGACGGGACCCGTCACGCTCTCCAGCGCGGCGCCCGCCGCCCGCACCGCGTGGTCGAGCAGCCGCCGGGTGGCGGCCACCCGTTCCGGGCACGGCAGTTCGGCAGCCAGCTCCACGGCGTAGAGGCGGGCCAGGCGGTCGACCTGGAACAGCCCGGGCAGGGCCTCCAGCACGAGGTGCGCCGCGTCCAGCTCCGCGAGCAGTTCGCGGGCCCGGGCCGGCGAGGCGCCCGTCAGTGCCGCGGCGTCCCCGCTGTCGAGGGTCTCGCCGGGGTGCAGCCCGGACAGCGCGAACAGGCGTCGCGCCTCCTCGGGCAGCACCCGGACGCTCCGGCCGAGCGCCGTCGCCATGCCGAGTGCGCCACCGGTGGCGAGTGTGGCCAGGCCGGTCCGCTGATCGGACATCTCCTCCGCGAGGTCGCTCAGCGACCAGGCGGGCCTGGAGGCGAGTCGGGCGCCGGTCACCCGGAGGGCCAGCGGCAGCCGGTCGCAGAGCTCCACCAGCCGCCGGGCCGCACCCGGCTCGGCCGCTGTCCGCTCCGGTCCCGCCACCCGGGCGAGGAGTTCGACGGCTTCCGCTTCCGGCAGGCCGGCGACGGGCAGCGGGATGGCGGCCTCGCGCACCACCAGGTCGGTCAGTCGGGAGCGGCTGGTGACGACGACCACCGGCTCGGGCGCGGCGGGCAGCAGCGGTTCGACCTGCTCGGCGCTGCGCGCGCCGTCCAGGACGAGCAGCAGCCGGCGGCCTTCGGTGCGGGCGCGGAAGAGTTCGACGGCCCGGGCGAGGTCGGCGGGTACCTCACCGGCCGGGACGCCGAGCCATCCGAGCACCGCGGCGAGTGCCTCCGCGGGAGTGAGCGGTTCCTCCTCGCCGAAGCCCCGCAGGTTCAGGTGGATCCGGCCGTCGGGGAAGCGGTCGGCGTGGGCGTGCGCCCAGTGCAGGACCAGGCTGCTCTTGCCGGCCCCGGCGACCCCGGTGACCAGCACCGGCCGGCCCTCGGCGCGCAGCGTCGCGTCGTCCAACAGTTGCAGTTCGGCCGCGCGGCCGACCAGGTCCACGCCCATCCTCGGCAGCGCGCCGCGGCCGGCCGGAGCGGTCGCGGCGCTCGCCTCGGCGGGGTTCAGGGCTTCGCCGGCCTCGCACAGCAGCCGCCCCGGGGTCCGGCCGTGGGCGGCGAGCCGCGCCAGGGCCCGCTCATGGGCGAGCCTGGCGTCGGCGGTCCGCCCGGCCTGGTGGAGGCCGCGGGTCAGCAGGGCCGCCGCGGACTCCCGCAGCGGGTCCGCGGTGACGGCCGTCTGCAGGTCGCCGATGGCCTCGGCGCCGCGTCCCACCGCCAGCAGTCGCTCGGCGAGTTGTTCGGCGGCCAGGCTCCGCGCGGTGTCCAGGCTCCGGCCCGTGGTCTCGGTGAGGGTCCGTGAGCCGCAGTCCGTCAGGGCCGGTCCGTCCCACAGGTCGAGGGCCTCGCGCAGCAGGGCGACGGCGTGCTCGGTGTCGGCGGCCTCCTCGGCGGCGGCCGTCAGCCGTTCGAAGCGCTTGGCGTCGACCAGGTCCGGGTCTCCGACCAGGACGTAGCCCTCGGGGCGGGTCAGCAGGGTCAGGCCGTCGCCCAGTCCGCGCCGGACGGCGGAGACGTGGCCCTGGAGGGCCGCCCGTGCGGTCGGGGGCGGGGCCCCGTCCCAGACCGTGTCGAGCAGTCGCTCGACCGGGACGGGACGGTTCAACTCGCTTGCGAGCAGGGCGAGCACCGCCCGGCGACGGGCTCCGGCCACGACGACGGGGCGCCCTTGGTCACCGCGGACTTCGACTCGGCCCAGCAGCCGGACGCGCACTCTCTCTCCTGCTTGTCTGAGGACGGGACGGGACGGGCTGAGGATATGAAGGTGTTCGATCTTCGTCCAAGCCCCCGCCGGGAATGGTAAGGAAACCCAACTGGCCGGTGTCACTTGCGGGTTGGAACCGTCAGCCGCCAATTTTCTACACTCAAGCTTCGTACGGAGTTCACCATCCGGCCATCATGGACACGACGCCTCCGCCATCCCGAAGGCAGGCGGCCACCTCGAAGTGACGCGCGTAGACTCACCGGCCGTAAGGGATGATTGAATACGTGCCCGGCACCTTCGCCGGAGCCGAACCCCTGGGGAGTACATGCGCATCCGGCTGCTCGGGCCGACCGAGCTCAGGGCCGCCGATGGCCGGAGCATTCCGGTGCCGGGGGCCAAACGCCGGGGCGTACTGGCCCTGCTGGCCCTGGAGTTCGGCCGCTGCGTGCGGGTCGATCGCTTCTACGACCTGCTGTGGGACGAGGCGCCGCCGGCCCAGGCCAAGGCCGTCCTCCAAGGTCACGTCGCCGCGCTGCGCAAGCACCTGAACGGGACCGCCCTCACCCTGGCGACCCACTCCTCGGGCTACCTCCTCAACGGCGATGCCGAGTCGGTCGACGTCCACCGCTTCGGTGCGCTCACCGCCCGCGCCGGCGAGGAGCCGGACAGCGAGGCAGCCGCCGCCCTGTTCGGCGAAGCCCTCCGCCTCTGGGAGGGCGCCCCGCTCGCCGACCTGCCCGACACCGAGCAGCGCCGCGACCTGGCGGACCGGCTGGACCGCGCCCACGAGCAGGCCGTGCACGACTGGACCGAACGGCTGCTGCACATCGGTCAGGGGGGCACGGCCCTCCCGGTGCTCGAACGGCGCCTGCACACCGAATGGCTCCAGGAGCCGACCGCCGCCCTGCTGGTGCGCTGCCTGCACCAGGCCGGGCGCCCGGCCGAGGCCCTGCGGCTCTACCACCGCGCGCGCAGCGGGCTCGCCGCCGAGCTCGGCGTGCGCCCGGGCCCGGCGCTGCAGGCCGCCCTGGCGGCGGTGCTCGCCGACGATCGCGCCCCGGCCGACCCCGGTGGTGCCCCGGCCCGGCCGGAGCCCGTCGACGTGCGGGCCCGGCCGTCGGTCCTCCCCCACCCGGCCGTCGGCGCGGCCCGGCCCGCCACCGGCGTCCTGCCCCGCCGCACGCCCGGCTTCGTCGGCCGGGCCGCCGAGTTGGGCTGGCTCGACCAGGCCTGCGGCGCCGATCGCCCCGACCACGCGCTGGCCGTCGTGGTGGGCGCGGCCGGCGCCGGCAAGACCGCGACCGTGGTGCGCTGGGCCCACACCGCCGCCGGCGGCTTCCGCGACGGCCACCTCCACCACGACCTACGGGGCTTCGACCCGGCCCGGCCCAGCGACCCGGCGGAGGTGCTGGGACGCTTCCTGCGGGCGCTCGGGCTCGCCGAGGCCGAGATCCCCGAGGACCGCGCCCGCCTCGGCGCGCTCTACCGGACGCTCACCGCCGAGCGCGAGCTGCTGGTGCTGCTCGACAACGTGCGCAGCGCCGCCGACGTCACCGAGTTGCTGCCCGCCGGGCCGCGCAGCGCGACCGTGGTCACCAGTCGCAACACGCTGGAGGACCTGGTCGTCTCCGAGGGGGCGGCACTGCTCCGCCTGGAGGCGCTGCCCGAGGCCGACGCGCTCGGCCTGCTCGCCCAGATCCTCGGCGGGGAACGGCTCGCCGCCGAACCGGCCGCCGCCCGCCGGCTGGCCGAGCTGTGCGACCACCTCCCGCTCGCCCTGCGGATCGCCGCGGCCCGGCTCGCCGCCCAACCGGCCTGGACCGTCGGCCACCTGGTCGCCGAGGTCGAGGACGAGCGCACCCGGCTGCCCGCCCTCGACGCCCACGGTGGCGTGAGCGTGCGCTCGGCACTCAACCTGACGCTGCGCCGCCTGCCGTCGACCGCGGTACGGCTGGTCGCCCTGCTGGCGGTGCCCCCCGGGCCGGAGGTCGACGTGCCGACCGCGGCCGCGCTGCTCGAAGCACCACCGGGCGAGGCCCGGCGGGCACTCGGTGCGCTGACGGCCCACCACCTGCTGACCGAGACGACCCCGGGCCGCTACGGCCGCCACGACCTGATCCGGCTCTACGGCCGGGAGTTGCTCGACGCCGATCCGCCCGCGCGGCGGCACCTGGCACTGGTCCGGCTGCTCGACTACTACCTCGCCGCCGCCATGGCGGGCGCCGGCCTGCTCCAGCCGCACCTCACCGAGTTCGAGCGGCCGGTGGAGTTCCCGCCGCCCGTGCTGCCCGACCTGCCGGACGTGCGCTCCGCGCTGGAGTGGTTCCGCGCCGAGGAGCCCGCCGTCCGTACCCTGGTGGCCGCCGGCACCGAGGCCGGCGAGCACGACCGGTCCTGGCAGCTGGCCTTCCTGGCCAACTGCCTCTACTTCGGGGCCGGGCGGCTCACCGACCGGCTCGACTGCCTGCGGTACGGGCTCTCCGCGGCCACCCGGACCGGGGACCCGGTGGCGACGGCCCTGCTGGAGGCCGCCACCGCGCGGGCGCTCAGCGGCAAGCGGCGCCCGGCGGAGGCGCTGGTCCTCGCCCGCCGGGCCGACGACCGCACGCGCGGCCACGACGGCCCCGCGCAGATCTACACCATGGCCGTGCTGGCGGTGGCGCTCGCCGACCACGGCGACCTGGCCGAGGCCCGACGGCTCTCCGACGCGACCGTGCGCCGGCTGGACGAGCTCGGCCTGCACCAGGCCGGCGCGACGGTGCTGAGCAACGCGGCGACCCTGGCGAACCTCAGCGGCGACGGGCCGACGGCACTGCGCCATGCCCGCGAGGCCCGCCGGCTGCTGGCCCCGCACCCCCACGCCACCTTCCACCTCCTCGCCCTGGCCGACGAGGCCCACGCACGGCAACTCCTCGGCCAGGTCGAGGAGTCGGAGCGCACCTGGGAGGAGACGGTGGCACGCTGCCGGGCCAGCGCGGCGCGCCACCTCGAAGCGGCCGTCCAGCAGCGCTACGCCGACTTCCTGCTGAGCACCGACCGGCCGGCCGCGGCCTCGGCGCGGCTGCGCACGGCGCTCCGGCTCCACGAGGAGCTCGGCGACACCGGCAGCGTCGCCGAGCTCGGAGCACGGATCGCCACGATCGACGGGGAGCTCGCGGTTCAGACCGCTCGGAGTGCTCGGAGCACGCAGGGCGCTCAGACCGCGACCGGTATCCCCCGGGCCGCCAGGATCGGGCGCAGCGCCCGCACCGCATAGAAGTTGCGGGACTTCACCGTCCCCACCGGTACGCCGAGCGTCGACGCGGCCTCCGCCGTCGAGCGGCCCTTCAGGTGCAGTTCCACCAGCACGTCGCGGTGGTGCGGCTGGAGTTCGGCCATGGCCGTCGCCAGGTCGCGGGCGGTGAGCACCTCGTCGTAGGGGTCGTAGGTCCCGGCGTAGTACTCGTGCGCGTCGTCGGCGACCTCCCGGGCCCGGGAGGAGGCGGTCCGGAAGTGGTCGATGGCTATCCGGCGGGCCACCGTGAACAGCCAGGGGCGGCTCTCCTCGATGCCGCGCTCGATGGCGGCCGGGTTCTGCCAGGCCCGCAGGAAGGTCTCCTGCAGGATGTCCTCGGCCTTGCCCCGGTCACCGCTGGTGACCCGGAGCATGGCGCGCAGCAGGCCCGGACCGTGCACGCGGTACAGCTCCGCCAGGGTGTCCTGGTCCAGGGTCGCGCGGCCCCGGGCGGAGTGTTCGGCGCGCTGCTGGGCGCCATCGGGTGAAGCGGCGGCTTCCTCGGCCACGGCTCTGTCCTTCGCTCTGGTACAACGGCATCGGCGGGCAGCCGCGGGGGGTCTTCGTGGTGAGCCCCGGTGCCTCGCCCTGACGGAAAGACCGTCCCAGCCGCCGCCAATGTCCGCCCAACGGTCCGGTCGGCCTCCGCGTTGGCCGCCGTTGGAGCGCGTTGGGGCCCGTTGGGGTCCGCGGGGGCGCCCCGCCGGACGGCCCCGGACCACCCGCCGGACAGGCCGGCGCGGTGCCACCGGCGGGCCGCTCGGAGCCGTGCCGGACGAGCCCTCAGCGCCGGGCCACGAGCGCGGCGGTGAGCCGCTGGACGCCGTCCTCTCCGAAGCGCCGCACGAGGAGGGCGATCCATGCGGCCAGGTCGGCGCGTTCGCGCTCGGTCCAGCTCGGGGCCGAGGGGTGCTCGTCGACCACCAGGACCCGGGCCAGCCGCAGCCGGTCGGGGCCGGGCGCCGGCCAGGCACGCCCTGCCAGCCCCTGGAGGGCCATCCTCCGGGCCGTGCTGACGACCTCCCGGGCGGCGGCCGGGGGCACGCTCCAACCGGCCGGGAGCGCCTTGGCGGGCCTCGCCGGGCCGGTGGACGGGGTGGCCGGCGGTTCGGCGTCACCGGTCAGCCAGTCGGCGATCAGCCGACGCGCCGTCGCCTCGTCTCCCGGCCCGTTCCCGTCCCGAGCGTCCGTCAAGACCGCCGGTCTGTCGCCGTCGCGGTACACCTCCGTGGTCGCCATCGGAGTCCACCTCACCCATCTGCCCAGCCCTGGACGCGGGCCGCTCGCCTGTTGTGCCTCGGCACCGTTATGTAGTTGAACGGAAAACGTGGTGGGTTGTGTTCACCGTGGCGTCGGTGCATCGGTCGTCGGTACGGCGCGGTGCGCGCGGCCTGCCCCGCGTCGGGCCGTCAGTCGGCGGCGCGTCCCGCCCGGCGGCGGCCGAGCCGTGCGGTCAGGCCGCCGAAGCCCACCAGCAGGATCACGCCGGCGCTGCCGCCTGCCACCGCGAGGGCCCGCCAGGCCTTCGAGCGGTCCGGCCCCGGGTCGACCCGGACCGGGGCGCCGGGGGCCGCCGCCGGGGCCGCGGCGGGCCAGGAGGCGGTGACGGCGGCGACCGGGTCGAGGACGCCGAACCCCACCGCGGCGTCCGGCAGCCGGGTGCCGGGGTGGTACGCGGTCGTCTCCAGGCGCCGGGTCAGCTGCTCCGGTGTCAGCTCGGGCCGCAGCGCGAGCACCAGGGCCGCCGCACCGGCCGCGTAGGCCGTCGCGCAGCCCGGTCCGGAGGCGGTGAACAGGCCGCCGCCGGGCCCGGTGCCGGTCACGCCCTCGCCGGGGGCGGCCAGGTCCACCCGTCCTTCGAGGCCGGCTCCGGCCGGACCGTTCGGCCCGGTGGAGGCCACCGCGAGCACTCCCGGATAGGAGGCGGGGAACACCGGCGAGCTGCTGCTGCGGCCGTCCGGGGCCGCCGGGGCGAGGATCAGGGCGCCGTGCGCCGCCGCGTACTTCACCGCGTCACTGAGGGCGTCGCTCGGCCCGGGGACGGGCACCACGACCGCGATCACCCGGGCGCCCCTGTCGACGGCCGCGCGGATCCCGCTGCCCAGCAGGTCGGGGGTGGTGGCCCCGGCGTCGTCGGTGACCGCGACCGCCAGGACGCGGGCCTCGGGGGCGAGGCCGGCGGGGCCGCCGTCGCCGGTGCGGCGGCCGGCCACCAGGGCGGCCGTGAAGGTGCCGTACCCGACGCAGTCCCGGCCCGCGTCGCCCGTGCCGTAGACCCGCGGCCCGAGTTGCAGCCGCCCCGCCAGGGATGGCAGCGCCGCGTCCACCCCGGAGCCGACCACCGCGACCGAGACGCCGGCGCCCCGGCTCAGCGGCCAGGCGTCCTCGGGGCGCAGCGCGGCCTGGGCCCAACCCGCCGTGTCGGCCGGGCGCTCGGAAGGCTTCAGGCAGCCGTTCTTCTGCACGTCCTGCCGGGTCTGCGCGAGCGACGGCGGGGGCTCCGCAGTGGCCGAGGCGGCCGGCGCCGACGGCACCGCTGCGGCAGCCGGGGCGGCCGGAGCTGCCGGGGCGGCCGGGGCGGCCGGGGCGGCCGGAGCAACCGGAGCAGCGACGGCCGCCGGGGCCAGCAGCGCGCCGGCGAGCGCGACGCCCACCCAACGCCCCCCGGTCATACCGGGCTGCCCGACCGCTGCGGGGTGATGTCCTGCGGCAGCAGCAGGCTGAGCTCGGCCAGGTCGGAGACGTCGAGTCGGCTCAGGCGGCCCGCCTGACGGGTGATCATGCCCTCCAGGGTCTGCCGGGCGGTGCGGCCGTTGCCGAAGGTGCGGTCGCGGGGCATCGTGGCGAAGGCCCCGCCGAGCGCCTCGACGGTCTCCGGGGTCAGGACGTAGCCGGCCTTCTCGGCGTGCAGGCCGACGATGGTGACCAGTTCCTCGTCCGTGTAGTGCCCGAACTCGATCTGCCGGGAGAAGCGCGAGGCCAGGCCCGGGTTGGAGGCGAGGAAGCCGCGCATCTCGTCCTCGTAGCCGGCCACGATCACCACGACCTCGTCGCGGTGGTCCTCCATCAGCTTCATCAGGGTGTCGACGGCCTCCTGGCCGAAGTCGTTGCCGGCCCCGCCGCGCGGCGTGAGGGTGTAGGCCTCGTCGATGAAGAGCACCCCGCCCCGGGCCCGGTCGAAGGCCTCCTTGGTGAGCTGCGCGGTGTGGCCGACGTAGCGGCCGACCAGGTCGGCCCGGGCGGTCTCGACCAGCTGCCCGCCGGGCAGCACGCCCAGCTCGGCCAGCAGCCGCCCGTACAGCCGGGCGACGGTGGTCTTGCCGGTGCCGGGCGGACCGGCGAAGACCAGGTGGTGGCTGATGGCGGCGGTCGGCAGCCCGGCCTCCTCGCGGCGGCGCACCTGGCGGATCAGGTTGACCAGGTCCTCGACCTGCTCCTTGGCGGCCGGCAGGCCGACCATCGCGCGCAGTTCCTCCAGGATGGCGGTGCTGTCCGTGGCCTGGCGCGGCCCGGCGGCCTCCTGCCCGGTGTCCTCGGCGACCAGCACCGCGAGGTCGGCGTCGGTGATCTCCGGCAGCCGGGCCAGTCTGGTGGCCTGACGGTCCACCATCTCCTCGAAGACCTTGCGGGCGGCGCGGCCGTTGCCGAAGTCGGCACCCTTGGGCATCCGGTCGAACAGCGCGGTCAGCGCCTCCGGGGTGCCGTCGGCGAGCTCGTAGCCGTGGCCGACGGCCGCCCGCTCGACGATGGTGACCAGCTCGTCCACCGCGTAGTTGGCGAACTCCACCGTCCGGCTGAACCGCGAGGCCAGGCCGGGGTTGCTGGCCAGGAAGTCGGTCATCTCGCCGGAGTAGCCGGCCACGATCACCACGATGTCGTCGCGGTGGTCCTCCATCAGCTTGACCAGGGTGTCGATCGCCTCCCGGCCGAAGTCCGGGCCGTTGCCCCCGGAGCCGGCGGACAGGGTGTAGGCCTCGTCGATGAAGAGCACCCCGCCGAGCGCCGACTGGAACACCTCGGTGGTCTTGATGGCGGTGCCGCCGATGATCGAGGCGACCAGGTCGGCCCGGGCCACCTCGGTCAGGTGGCCGCTGCGCAGCACACCCAGCTCGGCCAGGATGCTGCCGTAGAGCCGGGCGACGGTGGTCTTGCCGGTGCCGGGCGGACCGGCGAAGATCAGGTGCCGGCTCATCGGCAGGGCGGGCATGCCGGCCAGTTCGCGGCGCCGGGCCAGCTTGTTGAGGTTGACCAGGGTGGCGACCTGCTCCTTGACGGCGGCAAGGCCGACCAGCGATTCCAGCACCTCCAGCGGCCCCTGCGCCGCGGACTCGACCGGCGCGGCGGGGTCGGCGGCCTCGCCCGGCTGCGGTGCGACGGCCCCCGCCGCCCGGGGTGCGGCGTCGGCGCTCGCCGAGCCGTGCGCGTCGGGGTTGCGATTCTCCCGGCTCTGCAGGTTCTCCACCGAGAGCCGGGTACTGGGGACGGTCTGGCGCAGGCCGGAGCCCTGGTTTCCGGTGACCGTGCACCCGGTGACCCGGACCGCCTCGGACGAGTCGACACGGATCCCGTCACCGGTGTTGTCCAGCGCCTCCAGCCGGGTCAGGGCGGCGCGTGCGCCGGCCCCGATCCGGGCCCCGTGCCGGCGGTTGCCGCGCGTCCGCACACCGGTGCAGGTCAGGTCGCCGCCGTCGTCGACGGCCAGGCCGTCCGAGGCCGAGTCGACCACCTCGCAGTCCCGCAGCACGGCCACCCCGCTCTGACCGACGTGGACGCCCGGGCCCCGGGCGTCCCGCACGGTGGTGCCCCCGACGAAGGTGTTGGCGCCGTCCGCGATCAGGACGCCGGCCAGGCCCGCGGCCAGGACCTCGGAGTTCTCCAGCCGCCCGCGGCCGTCCCGGACGGCCTCCACGCCGTTGCCCCGCGCGTCGGTGACGGTGGCCCGGCGCAGCAGCGGGTTGGCGCCCTCGCTGATCCGCACCCCGGCGCCGCCGACGTCGCGGACCTCCAGCCGGTCCAGCTCGGCGGTGGTCTCCCCGGTGAGCTCGACCCCGGTGTCACCGCAGTCGCGTACGACCAGCCTGGTCATGACCGGACCGGCGAAGTCGGCCACGTGCACGCCGACCGTCTCCGCGCCGCTGACCTCGCACTCCTCGAAGGTGCCGCGTGAGCGTGCGATGACGTGGATGCCGTGGCCGCGGGTGCGCACGGTACGGCAGCGGCGCAGCAGCGGGTCGGTGCCGCCGCCCAGCACGATGCCGTGGCCGGCGGTGGCGGTGAACGTGCAGTCCTCCAGCAGCACCCGGGAGGCGGAGCTGACGTAGACCCCGACGGGCGCGTCACGGACGGTGGTGCGCAGCACCCGGGTGGTGCTGTGTTCCTCCAGGGCGATCGCGGGCTTGTCGGTGGTGGAGATCTCACAGCCCTCGATGGTGCCCCGGGCCTCGCCGTTGGCGCACACCCCGTTGCCCCGGGCGTCGCGCATGACGCAGTTGCGGACGACGGGGTTGGCGCTCTCGCCGATCACCAGCGCGGAGGTGCCGAGGTGCTCGATGACGCAGTCCTCGATGACGCTGGCCCCGGTGGACGTCTCCACGATGCCCGCGCCCGCGGAGTTGACGACGCGGCAGCCGCGCATCGCCAGCGCCCCCTGCTGCCGGGTCAGCACGGCCGTCCAGGAGTTGCCGACCACCTCGCAGTCCTGGAGGGCGGCCTGGCCGCGGGGGACGTCCACGGCGGGCAGTTCGTCGTCCTGGCCGTGCAGGACCAGGCCGGTGAGCTGGACGGCCTCGGCGACCACCTGGACCACGCAGCCGCGCCGCGGGGTGATCTGTACGGTGCCACGGGCGTCCTCGGCGGCGATGGTCACCATCTTGGTGATCACCAGGTTCTCCTCGTACCGCCCGGGGCGGACGGAGATCACCGCCCCGCTGCGGGCCGCCTCCAGGGCCTCGCCGATGGTGCGGTAGGTGCCGCCGGCCTTCTCTTCCTGGCACACCGTCAGCACGTGGCGCGACATGGCTCGTGTTCCCTTCGTTCTGCTTGCGTGTCACTCGGTCCCGGTCCGCCGCGGGGGGCGGGTCATCCGGTGCAGTCGGCCTTCACGGTCGAGGCGGCCAGGTGGGCACCGGCGGTGCCGCCCCAGTCGATGCCGCGGGTGTGGAGCACGACCGCGATCCGGCTGCCGCTCACGGGGTAGGTGCCGGCGCTCACCCACTGCCCGAGGTTCTGCGGCTGGTTGATCGAGAACGAGCCGAGGGTGCCGCCGCCGTCGTTCTGCACGGTGTAGTAGGCGGGGGCGCCGCCGACCGCCTTGAGGTCGCCGTTGTTCGGGATGTAGACGGACAGCCGGCAGCTGCCCGAGGAGACCTGGCCGGTGGTGAAGGTCCACACCACCGAGTTCTCGTCGTCCTTGCTCCGGTCCCCGGACATCGGCACCGAGGTGAACCGGCCGCCGCAGCCCCCGCCGCCGTCGGAGCGGGTGACCCAGTCCTTCGAACCGGAGGACCGGCCCTTCTCGGAGTAGCCGGTGCCGGCCGCGTCACAGCCCGGTCCGGCGTACCCGGCGTAGGAGGGCTTGGCCGGCGGCGGGACCACCGCGGGCGGCTGAGGAGCCGGTGGCTGGGGAGCCGGCGGCTGGTCCGGGGCGGGCGGGGCGGCGGGGGCGGCGGGCTGGGCTGCGGCGGCGGGCGCGGCGGGCTGGGCCGGGGCCTGCGGCGCGCGGCCGGCGGCGGAGCGGGCTGCCGTCCCCGCCCCGGCGGGGACGACGGGCGCCGGGCCGGCGGGCTGGCTGAGCGGCGCCCCGCCGACCGGGGCGGGGGCGGCGGGCTGCTGGCCGGGCGTGCCGGGGGCCGCAGCCTGGTCGGTCGGGGTCCCGGTGGCGGCCGGGTCCGTCGGAGTCCCGGTGGGGGCGGCGGTCGGGGCGGCATCGGCCGACGGCGTCCCGGCGGGGGTTTCGGCGGGCGTACCGGACACCTCGGGCTCCGGAGCCGGCGCGTCGGCGCGGCTCATCCCGGTGGCGCCGGTCGCCTCGACCGGGTCGGCCCCGCCCTCGCCCCGGCCGAGGACCAGTGGCAGGCCCATCAGCACCACGCCCACGGCGGCGGCCGCGACCGCCGGACGGGGCAGGCGGCGCAGTCGGCGCAGTCGGCCGCTCCGCTCCTCCGCGGCGGGCTCGGACGCGGCGGGCTCGGGCTTCGCGCGCTGAGCCCTCGCGGCCTCGGCGGCGACGGGCTGGGCGACGACGGGCTCCGCCACGGCGCCGACCGGAGCGGACGGGAACCGAGTACGCCGCGCGGGCGCCACCGGGCCCGGCTCGGGACCGACGGCGGCCTCCGCCGCGCCGGCCTCGTCCCCCTCCTCCATCAACCAGGCGACCGCCGGCAGCTGATACCCGGTCGATTCGCCGCCGTTCACGTTCTGGCCCGTGCCCACCACAGCTCCTGGGTCCCTTGATTGTCCGCTTCCACGGGCGCCCGACGGCATACCGCCGGATCCGCCCGCACCCTGTACGGACGGGCACCGGCGCAGGGTTCACCGTTCCGGCCGAAATCCTCGGACGGGTGCACCCCGGCCACCGCGCCGTGCTGCACCGTCGACGATGAACCACCGGAGCGGATCGGGGCGTACTCACTGTCGAGCCTTTTCAGGTCCCGACCGAGGAGAGTCCATGTCCCACCCCCGCGCCGGTCGGCGCAGCGCCCTGCGAGCCGCCGTCGCCGTGTCGGCACTGGCCGGACTCGGCGCCGTCTGGGCAGCGCCGACGGCCCTCGCCGCCGACCCGCAGTCGAACCCCGGCAAGACCGCCCCCGACGCGACGGACTGGCTGAAGTTCGCCAACGGGCGCCTGGTGTACGGCCAGGACGCCCAGGGCAACCGGATCCCCGACTTCAGCTACGCCGGCTACCGCAACGGCGCCCAGCCGCTGCCGACCGCCAAGGTCGCCGTCACCCTGGACCCGGCCGCGAACGGCGATGACAGCGACCGCGTCCAGCAGGCGCTCGACAAGGTCGCCGCCCTGCCGCAGGGGTCGGACGGCCTGCGCGGGGCCGTGCTGCTGACCGCCGGCACGTACCGGCTCGGTAAGCCGCTGCGGATCAAGGCCTCCGGGGTGGTGCTGCGGGGCGCGGGCAGCGGCGCCAACGGCACCAGGCTGGTGGCGTCGGGCGAGCCCCGCCCGCTGGTCGAGATCGCCGGCGAGGGCGGGCCGCAGAAGAGCGGTGCCGAGCACGCCGTCACCGACGCCTACGTCCCGGTGGGCGCGACCACGCTGACCCTCGACTCGGCCGCCGGGCTGAAGGTCGGCCAGAACGTCGTCGTCCAGCGGCCCCAGGAGGACGCCTGGATCAAGGCCATCGGCATGGACCACATCCCCGACCGCGACAGCGGCACGGCCTCGAAGCCCTGGACCCCCAACGACGGCCTGCAGTTCCAGCGCACCGTCACGGCGATCGACGGCAACAAGGTCACCCTGGACATCCCGCTGACCAACGCCCTGGAGAAGGAGTACACCCACGCCAAGGTGTGGGCGTACGACTTCCCGGGCCGGATCAGCCAGGTCGGCGTCGAGGGCTTCAGCGCCGACGGCTCGGCCTTCACCTCGGCCGCCGGGTACGAGGAGCACGGCTACTTCGCCAGCCGCTTCGTGGACTTCGCCGCCGTCCAGGACGCCTGGGCCCGCGACATCGCCGCCGACCGGTTCGGCGCGGGCGTCGGCTCGATCGGCGGCACCGCCTCCCGGGTCACCGTCACCGACACCTCCGCCACCGGCATGGAGAAGGCCATCCCGCAGCGTGCGCCGTTCGCCCAGCCCGGCGCGTACAGCATCGACGGTCAGCAGAGCCTGGTCGTCAACTGCAAGGTGTCCGGCAGCAACGTGCACGCCTGGCTGACCGGACCGCGGGTGCCCGGGCCGAACGTCTTCTCGCACTGCACGTCGGACAACGTCGGCGGCTTCCGGCTGGACGCCGGCCCGCACCAGCGGTGGGCCACCGGCACCCTGTACGACGACATCACCATGCTCCACTCGCGGGGCCCCAACGACGACCTCGCGCTGACCAACCGCTCGAACGCCGGCTCCGGGCAGGGCTGGGCCGGCGCCAACCAGGTCATGTGGAACGCCAACGTCGGCTACTACGGCGTGGAGAATCCGCCCACCGCGCACAACTGGGCGTTCGGCACCGTCGGCAAACCCGTCGAGGGCAAGCAGAACGGCGTGCAGGTCTCGACCGGCACCCCGGTGCAGCCCGAGAGCCTGTACGCCCAGCAGCTCGCCGAGCGCGGCGGCGCCGCCCCGGCCCCCAGGCCGACGACCACCCCGACCACGACCCCGACCACCCCGACCACCGCGCCGGCCACGACTCCGGCGACGACCCCGGCCGGCAGCCCGACGGCCAAGCCGACCGCGAGCGCCTCGGCGCCCACGACCGCGCCCACCACCGCCCCGGGCAACGGGTCGGCCACGGCCACGCCGTCCGCGACCCACAGTAGCGCGGCCGCCGTCGCGGCCACCGGGACGGAGCCGCCCGGTACCAGCCTGGCCTCGACCGGCGCCGGCGACCTTTCCACCGCGCTGACGGTGGCCGGCGGCACGATGGTCGTCGGCGGTCTGGCCCTCGGGCTGGCCCGCGAGCGCCGCCGCGGCCGGCACGCGGGCTGACGCCCACCCGGGCCCGACGACGGCCCCCGGCCGGTGGAGCTCCCACCGGCCGGGGGCCGTCCGCCGACGTGGCCGCAGTGGCCTCAGAGGCCTTCCTCGACCTCCCAGACCGTCTCCTGACCCGCCGCCGGCGGGGCCAGCAGGAACGCCACGGCCCGCTCCTGCACGTCCGGGGCCGGCGGCTCGGGCGCGGCGCCCGCCGCCGTCCGCTCGCGCAGGTGCGCGAGCAGGCCCGGCTCCGGGGCCAGGCCGTACCGGTCGAGGTAGTAGGTCACGGTGTCGGTCCAGATCCACCGGCCGTCGCAGCGGTAGTTCATCGGCACACCGCCCGGCCGCTCCGGGTCCAGGACGTCGTCCATCAGGCTCGGGGTCATCAGCACGGTGGTGGCCGAGGCCAGGTACTCGACCAGCGCCTCCCGCTCGTCGCCGTCCTCGATCACGGGGTGGTCCTCGTGGAAGTCCGGCCCGGTCAGCGGGTCGACCAGGTCGAAGACGGCGGCAAGGGTGAACTCCGCGGTCACTTGATCAGCTCCTGGAAAATCTGCTCCGCCAGCGCGTCCGGCTGGTCGGTGTCGAACGGGATGGCGCCCCTGATCGGCGCCTCGTACTGGTCGTCGTGGTCGACGCGGAGGTAGTTCTCGGGCCGGGGCTGCGAGTCGCCGCCGGGCGGGAGGTGGGCACCGAGCTTCTCGACGACCGGGACGAGCGTACCGTCGGTCGGGCGGTCGAAGCGGTACCAGTTCCCGCCGGCGGAGATGCCGGGCCGACCGGTCTTCGTCATGCCCACCCGGTGCGCCACCACCAGGTCCCCGCGCCTGCCGAGGTCCGGCACGCCGTTCTCGTCGACCTTCGGGACGAACCAGACCGGCCCGTCGCCGGCGTAGGCCGACCCCGTGATCGTGGGATCGAGCGCCCACAGCTTGGTCATCACCTGCGCCACGTAGCTCGTCTCGATCCCGGAACCCAGGTTGCAGGCCACGAACTGCAGCGGCTTCTCGCCGTCCCAGGTCTTGTCCGTGAACGCCTGGTGCAGCCCCGTCGCCACCTGGTCGGGCGAGAGGAGCTGGTTCACGTGGACCGGGTATCCGGAGTCGGTGTGCATCGCCACCGTGAAGAAGCGGTCGTCGAGCGGGAACCTCTGCATCGCCGCCTGCTTCTGGACGTGCGTCTCCAGGTTCGGTGCCGCGCCGATGACCGTGACGGGCTGCCGCCGCGGGTCCCCGGGCGGGTTGTGTCCGCCGGGCTGGGCGGCCTGGTGCCCGGTCGGCGTCTGCGGGGTGTCGGGCGTGTTCGGGGTGTTCGGCGTGGCCGGCGTCAGGTGGCCGCCGCCCGGGGTGCGGGGAGTTCGGGGGGTGCCGGGTGCCTGGAGGGCCGTCCAGTTCTTCTCGACCTCGGACGCGGAGACGTGCGCCCCCTGCTTCTTGAGCGAGTTGACCACCTTCAGCAGCCGGTGGCGGTCCAGCGGCACGACCGGCAGTGAGGCGTCCTCGACCTTGTTCAGACGCTTCAGGTAGGTGTCCACTTCCTCCTTGGTCACGGGGTTCTCGTGGGACAGTTTGAGCCCTTCCCGCACCACGTCCGTCATCCGGCGCACGCTCCGCAGCCGGTCGATGTCGACGTGGTTCGGACCGCCGTGGAGCTCCGCCGCGAGATTGCCGATGTACCAGGTCTTCAGCCCCATGGCCTCCTTGGTCTTGACGTTGGGGAAGGCGTGCGCCGCGGACCAGGCGCCGAGACCGTCCGCGTTCGTGACGCCGATCTCCTTGCCCAGGGCCCAGAGGTCCCCGTGCTCCTTGATCCCCCGGACGCCGGACATCCCGGCCAGGTGGGACTGCAGCTCCTCCTTGGCCTGGCGGACGGTCGCCGAAGCCGGCGTTCCCGGCGTACCCAGTGGGGGGAAGGAGGAGCGCGAGTTGGCCTCCTTCACGTCGATGAAGAGCTTGCCGCCCGCCTTCCGCCGCTCCTGCACCGTGTAGGTGCTCCCCGGCTTGCCCAGCACCTCGTGCTCCTGCATCTCCACCGAGAAGGCGGAGATGTCCTTGGCCGCCCCGCCACCGGTCAGCTCCATGGTGACCAGCAGCGGCTCGGTGCCGAAGACGGTCCTGCGGGTGTCCCGGAACCTGATCGCGACGGACTCCCGGCGGCTGGTGCTGGTGAAGTCACCGTGCTTGACGTGCGAGCCGCCGTAGGCCGGGGACAGCCCCGTGAAGCCCTTGAACGAGATGGCGGCGGCGCCACGGTAGACCTTGCCCTCGGCCGGCGGCAGCTGTTCCAGCGCCGACTCCAGCATCCGCGTGTGTTCGCGCAGCTCCGCCTTGAGCCCCGGCAGGACGTCCGTCCTCACGAGCTCCATGATCTTCTTGCGGTTCGCGTTCTCCACGGACTCGATGGCGGAATGCTGCCGGAGCAGGTCCTTGATGGCGGGGTGGGAGGCCAGCGAGAGGGGTGTCGGGCCCGAACCCCAGAGCAGGTGCTTGATCTGGACCAGCATGGCCCGGTCGAGCGAGTCGCCGAACCTCATCATCACGTTGATCAGCGGGAAGACCGGTCCGGTGTAGGCCGCCAGGGCGTAGAAGTGGGCCTTGGTGAGCTTGCTCAGGACCTCCTGAGGCGTCATGTGGTTGGTGTTCAGCCAGTTCCTGACGCCCTCGACCACCTCTTCGGGCGCGTTGATGTCGTCGTCGGGCTTGCCCGCGGCCATCTCCTCGAAGATCTCGAACCGCTTCTCGACCACGTTCCGGTGCGGGCCGCCCGGTTCCCCGAAGCCGCCGTCCTGCTGCGTGATCTTCGAGACGTAGACCTGCTCGTGCGGCAGCATGTGGTCCGTGCCCGCGTGCCCGCGCACCTGGTCGAGCGAGATGCCCGGCAGGTTGCGGTACATGTTCTCGGCGGACGTCAGCGTGTCCTCGCCCAGCGGCTTCGTCACGCCGGTCAGCTCGACCCCCTTGAGGATCTCGTAGACCGAGTGGTCGCTGGTGGGCAGCATCCAGCCGAACAGCGCCTTGACCATGTGGTCGGGGTCGACCCCGGCGACGTCGAGCAGCTTGAACGCCGTCATCAGCTTGGCCGAGGTGGCCGAGATGCCGGCGACCAGCCGCATGCCCATCCCGCCGTTGGCCTCCTTGTACCAGGGGGAGTCCGGGCTGAGCTTGTGGACGGACGCCCCGGTGCGCCAGCTGAGCGGCGTGTCGGGGCCGATCTCACCGGGGCCGAGATCGACGTCGGCGCGATGCTCGACCAGCTTGTACAGGACCTGGGCGCCGTGGGCCCCCCGCTCGACGATCACGTCGTGGACGCCGGGCTGTGCCTTGAGCGCGTCGAGGTCGTACGAACCGTCCGCCTTCAGCGGGACGTTCTCCCACAGCACCTCCTCCAGACGGAGCCCGACCACGTCCCAGGCCAGCGGGTTGACCTTGAGGAAGGCCACCTCGCGCTCGCTCAACTTGACGCCGGTGACGTCCAGTTGCAAGGCCGAGGGCCCCGGCACCTCGTTCGCCGGCCGCGGGCGGCGGGCGGTCAGGCTGGCCAGGTAGCTCTTGCCGTCGGAGAACCAGGTCTCCGACTGGGCCAGCACGTTGCCGGTGCCGAACACGTCGTGCTCGAACATGGTCGCGTGCTTGGGGCTGACCTTGCTCAGGCTCTCGTACAGGCCCTTGCGGACCGGGCCCTCCAGGAACACGTGGTGCTCCTTCAGCGCCGCCACGTTCAGACCGAGCTGCTCGGCCCGGGTCCAGTCCTGCTTCTCGATGATGGTGTTGAGCAGCTTCTTGAGGCTGAACTCGGAGTCGTTGAAGTAGGCCCCGTTGAAGAACGCCGTCATCAGCTCGCGGGTGTTGCCCGTCTTGGCACCGGGCTTGAGGAACTCGCCGATCTGCTCCGGGGTGAGCTGGGTGCCGATCTGCCCCGCGGACGTGGGGTCGTCCTTGAAGATCGTCTGCATGCGCTCCGCCGCCGGCGCCTCGGGGAAGGCCTGCCGGAGCACGTTCAGCAGCTTGACCACCGTTCTGCGCGCGGCGTCCTCCGCCTCCGGCAGGTTGTGGCAGTACGCCCCGAGCTTGGTCTCGAAGTCCCGGGTCGCCGTGGCGTACTCGGGCGCGTCGTAGACCGCGCGCTTCCCGAAGGGGGTCGCACCCGGCATCTCGTGCGCGACCGTCGGGGAGTCCGACCAGTGGAGACCCTCCGGGAGACCGGTGTGCGGGGCCGGCACGGAGAGGTCCGGTGGCAGGTGCGGGCCGAGCTCCTCGACCTGCGGCTCGGCCGGGTGCTGCGGGTGCTCCGAGTGCTCCAGGTCTTCCGGCTGGGCCGCGTGCCCGGGCCGGCCCGCGTGCTCGGCGGCGTTCTCCGGTACCGAGACCTTCAGCCACTGGCCGCCCGGCACCACGACCGGCAGGCCGTTGGAGTCGAAGCCGACGGTCTTGGCCACGACGAGGTGGCCCGGGCCGTCCGACTCGACGGTGAAGGCGGCCCCGGTGGGCTTCGGCACGAACCAGAGCTTGCCCTCCGGGACGTACGCCTCCAGCGGGCCGCTCACCTTGCCCCGCAGGGCGGTCAGCACCTCACTCGCGTACGAGGAGGCCTTGCCCGTGCCGAACTCGCAGGCGGGGAACTGCAGCGGCCTGCCCTCCGCCCAGATCCCCCGGGCCCGCAGCTCCGCCAGGACGTTCGCCAGCTCCTCCGGGCCGACCCGCTCGCCGTGCCAGGTCGGGGCGCCGTCGGCGTGCTCCGAGTGGAAGGCGACGGAGAAGAACCGCGGGTCCTTGGGGAAGCGGGCGACGGCCGTGCCGGTCTCGTGCAGCTGGGCGGCCGGGCTGTCGGGGTCGGCGAGCCAGCGCACGTCCGAGCCCTCGTGGGCGTGGACGAGGGCGTCCACGATCTCGTGCACCCGCTCGGGACGCGGCGCGTGCTCGGCGGTGCCCGGGTGCTCGGGCTGCACGTGCTCGGCAGTGCCCGGGTGCTCGGGCTGCACGTGCTGGGGCTGCGGGTTCGACGGCGGCTCCGCGACCGGGTGCTCCGGCTGCGGGTACTCCGGCTGAGGGTGCTGCCCGGGCGTGGCGCCGCCGGCCGGGTGGTCGACCTGGAGGGTCGTGTGCTCGTAGGGGAAGCCCTCGTGGTTGAAGCGGGTCAGACGCACCCCACCGTCCGGCTCGGCCAGCAGCAGGTCGACCGGCGCCATGAAGGTGTCCGCCACCCGCCGCGCCGCCGCGTTCGGATCCGTCAGCAGCCCGTCCTCCACCCGCAGCACGATCCGGAACGACCCCATGTCCTTCGACAGCAGCCGGGGCATCAGAGCCTCCTCCAGCCCCGCCGGGTCCAGCGGGCCGTCACCGGACAGCTCGCGGACGTCGAACGGGGTCGGGTCCAGCCCGTCCTGCGGGGACTCGTAGGGCACGGAGTCCCAGGAGAGCTTCACCGCGGCAGGGCCGGTGGGGGCCGGGGCGGTCTGCGGCTCGTCGGCGAGCCCGTGCCACAGCTTCCGGTCCGCGTCGGTCAGCCCCTCGGCCTCGATGCCGGGCAGGTGGGCACGGATGTTGGCCTCGGTGAGCGGCAGGCCCGCCCCGGTCGTCCGCTCGATCGCGTCGGCGGTGCCACGCAGGTGCTCCCAGCTCACGCCGTCCTCGCCGGGCTCGTAGAGGTGGTCCGCATAGCTCGCCACGGCCGTCTCCGTCGGATGGCCCGGGAACATCGCGTGGGCGAGGTCCGACAGGTCCCGGGCCGTCCTGAGGTGTGCCACGCCGGACGCGTCGAGGGAGGGCACACCGGTGCCGTAGAGCGAACGCCCGAGCCGGACCAGGTCGAGCACCTGGTGGTGGTGGACCGCCGCGTCGCCCGGTCCGGTGCCGGCGTGCAGGCCGATCGCATCGCCGATCTGGGTGATCAGGGTGTGGTCGGCGGGGCCGGCGGCCGTGTTGAACTGGTCGCCGAGCGAACCGGCGACGTACTGGTCGAAACGGTCCATGCCCTCGACCAGGTGGTCGGCGATCTCGTGCGTGGTGTAGCCGCCGAGGAAGAGCTCGAAGGAGTTGGTCAGCACGGAGGGCCGGAAACCCTGCTCCAGCAGGAACTTCTGCATCAGCACGCTGACGTTCACGCGACTGTTGGCGTCGGAGAACGGCTGGATGATCTGCAGGGCCCGGGTCACCTTGGCGATCGCGAGCAACTTCGCATGGTCGTCGGTGGCCGCGGCGACCTCGGTGTAGTAGCGGTCCAGGACCGCTTGGACGTGGCCGGGCGCCTCACCGTGGGCGTAGCTGATCGAGATCATGCCCTCGCCCTTCTGCCCACGGGAGAAGGCCACCAGCGGCAGCCCGAGACCCTTCGTGGAGCCGGGCTTGGCCGTGATGTCCCCGAGCAGCTGACGACCGTTGACGAGGTCGTCGGCGAGGTCGGACGCCGCGGTGGTCCGGCCGGTGCCGCGCATGGTGGTGTGCAGGCGGTCGCCCTTGGTGCCGGACCACTCCGTGGCGACGTTCCGGCCGGAGCCCTCGACCAGGTGCTGGGTGGCGAGCTTGTGCAGCTCCTCGTAGGCGTGGACGTCGATCCGCGACCAGTCACGGCCGGACCCGGACGTCCCGTCCAGCACCTCACGGAACAGCTCGGTCATGCTCTGCCGGAAACCCGGGTACTTCGTCCGGTCCAGGTGGTTCGCGGCGTCGGACGGCGAGTTGATGAGCGCGTCCTGGTGGACGTTGGCGTCGATGAACAGCCGCCACCACGAGGACTCGGGGATGAGGTCCGCGAGCCTCGGGCCGCTGTGCGCGGGCGGTGCCGGGTCGGGGTGCGCGGGCGGTGCCGGGTCGGGGTGCGGGCCGGGCTCGGGCTCGGGGTTCCCGACCGGGTCGGGTACCGGCGGGGCCTCCGTCCGCTCGTCGGCCGTCGGCTTCGGGTGGCCGGCCGGGGGCGTCACCGGATCGGGCGCGGTCGCGGGGTCCGGCTTCGGCTGCGGGTGCTTCGGCGTCGCGAGACCGTCCGGGTTGTTCTCGCTGAAGGTCAGGTAGTGGTCGCTCATCACCTTGGCGTCGACCGTCTCCCGCTCCGGGATGTCGACCGTGATCGGGATGACGCCCTTCTCGACCAGCTTCTCCTTGCCCTTGAAGAAGACGACCTCGACCTCCGCGAAGCCGTCGTACCGCGCCATCGGCGTGTTGAACTTCGCGTGCGAGACGACCTGACCCGCGTTGCCGACCGACAGGCCCTCGCGCGTTCGGTGCGACCCGCCGACGATGGCCTGGAAGGTGCCCTCGGCCACGCCGACGTCCGTCTTGACGCCGCCCTGGATCTGGCCGCCCCAGAGCGACCAGTCGAGCCTGGTCTTGGTGGAGCTGGTCGAGGTCGCGTTGGAGGGGCTGAGTTCGACCTTGCCGTCGGTGCGGTCGTACTCCAGCTGCAGGACCTTCAGGTTCACCTGCACGCCGCCGTCCGTCACCAGCAGCCGCCGCCCGGGCGAGGGCGTGCTCAGCGGCTCGCCCCGGGTGGACGCGCCGAAGTTGCTGGCGAGCTGGGTGTGGTCGGCGGTGTTGCGCGCGAGGCCCTCCAGCCGGTCCCAGGTGCGGCTGCCGAAGAACGTGCGGCCCTTCACCCGCAGCAGGTCCTGCACACCGCCGGAGTCGCCGAGCCAGCGCATGACGTCGATGTCGCGCAGGCCCTCGGTCCAGACCCGGGCGGGCGGCGCCTTGACGACCGTCTCGACCGGCGGCTCGGCGGGCGCCGGCGGCCGGGCGGGCGCGGTGCGGTGCTCCGGTGCCTCGAACGGCGTGGGCTTGGGACCCTTCGACGGGCGCCCCTCCCCCGCCTCGATCGCCGCCTCGAAACCGACCTTCGCGGTGTCGATGCTGTGCACGACCCTGCCGAGCTGCCGCATTCCCCGCCAGGCCTGCCCGGCGGCCGACTTGACGTGCTCGAAGGCCGTCCCGGGGGTGGTCGTGGAGGAGTCCGGCCGGACCAGCCGGTCCGGGCCGCCGAACTGGACCAGCGGCCGGCGTTCCATCCGGAAGTACAGGGTCGCCTCGCCGGTGTAGACGCTGCCGGCGAGCTTGGTCTTGGTGGCGGCGCCCGCGGTGGTGCGCTGCGCCTGGACGTCGAGCTGGTCGTGCCCCCAGGAGTGGGTGACGGACCCACCGGCGGTGACGGCCGGTCCGACCGGCAGCGGGCTGCTGGTGCCCTGGGCGGAGACGGTCACGGTGTTGCCGCGCCCGGCGCCGTAGCTGGTGACGCCGTCGGAACTGGCGAAGGACTTCTGCACCTGGGTACCGGTGTTGAACTCGGTCTGCGCGGTCTCCCCGGTGTGCTCCAGGCGGGAGACGCCGGCCGTGATCCGGACGGTGCTGCGGCCGTGCTTCACCACGATCTCGTGGCCGGACATCATCGACTTCAGCTGCGGCTGGAGCTTGGTGACGTCGAGTTCGGCGAGGATCTTCTCCTTCATGCCGGCCCAGTCCGAGCCGAGCACCTTGGCGCCGCGGCGGTCGATGCCGTCCACGGCGGTCTCGCCGACCGACCGGTGGTCCTCCCCACCCGCCGGGTGCGGGCCGCCTCCGCCGCGGGGGCGCAGCGGGTAGACGTCGGTGACGACGTCGGAGGAGCCGAGCCGGTGGGTCCGCTCGACGCGGGCGGGCGGGTCGAGCGGCTTCTTCAGCGGCGCGGTCTCGGTGGAGCCGTGCGGCGGCGCGTCGCGCAGCGGGACGGCGACGGTGGTGTGGACCGGCACGGTGAGGTCGGGCGCGGTGACCTTCTCGCCGAGCTTCCTCGCCTCGATGTGGACGGTGAAGTCGGCGGTGCCGCTGAACAGGCCGGCCGGTTCGACCGTCTTGCCCTTGGAGACGGTGGCGCCGGTGGTGTCCACGGTGGAGCCGTGCACGAAGTCGCTACGGCGGGAGAGGTTGAGGCCGAGGTCGACGTGCGGCAGCTTGAAGCGGAACGGGGCCGAGAAGACGTCGCGGACGCGCCGGTCCTTGCTGACGCCCGTGGACACCCGGGTCTGGGTGCCCAGTTCGAACTCGAACTTCTCGACCGTGTCCGTGTGCTTGAAGTCCTTGGTGAGGCCTGCCTTGACGGTGACGGTGGTGTCCCAGCCGTGGATGGAGACGTGCTCGGTGAGCTTGCCGCCGCGGGACAGCTTGGACAGCTGCGGCTTGAGGGCGAAGGGGTCGAACCGGTTCTTGAGCTTCACCAGGACGTCGTCGGGGACGGAGCCGAACTGCTTCCGCAGGGTCTTCTCGACACCGTCGATGACGGCGGTGTCGCCGTTGCCGAGGCTGTGCACGACGTCGGAGGCGCTCAGCGCGCCGCGTTCGGTGATCCGGTGCGGGGGGTCGTGCGGCTCGGCGGGCCCCTGGTGGGTGACCGGGGTGCCGGTGCCGGGGCCGGTGAACAGCGCGTGCCCGTCCGCGCCGACGGTGTAGCGGCCGGTCTCCTTGGCGTCGAGGCTGACCTCGGCCCGGATCGGGACGGTGACGGTGTGCTCCTTGCCGTCGACCGTCAGCTTGACCTCGACGCCGATCCCGGCGTCGTAGATCTCCTGCGGGCGGGCGTACTTGCCGTTGGCGTAGACCTTCTGGGAGCTGCCGTCCCGCCAGCCGTCGCGGTCGCGGACCTGGCGGGAGTAGCCGCCGCTGGTCTCCATCGCGTTCTTGTCGGGCAGCGGGACGGTGCCACCGGCGGCGCCCTGGCCAGACTTGGTGTCCGACAGGAGGCGGCGGCCGGACTTGAAGGAGGTGGTCTCGTCAACCGGGTTGAGCTCGGCCTTGGCGTTGGGCCGCTGGTACGCCAGCTCGGTGATGTGGGCGGTGGCGGAGACCTTGACGCCGTGCTTGAGCAGGTTGGCGGCCGTCCGCTCGGGTGCCTCCAGCGGGGTCTGCCGGGTCATCGACGTCAGGTGGGAGGCAACCATCGGGTGGCTGAAGAGCTGCTGGACCTCGTTCTTGACGTCCTTCCAGGCGCCGCCGAGGACCTCCTTGCCGAGCCGGTCGAGCTCGTCGTGCAGGGGTTTGACGGTGGGCAGGTCACGGACGGTGCTGGTGTCCCCGAAGCCGCCCCCGGTGCCGTCCGGGCGCCGCCAGACGTCGTCGGGCGGGCTGGGGACGGTGCTCCCGGGCTCGAAGGTCTTCGGCTGGTGGGGCTGCGGCGACTCGGTCGCGACGAAGAGGGTGGGGTCTCCGGCGCCGGTGTCCTTGACGCCTCGGGCCTCGCTCTGCTCGATCAGGGCCCGGAAGTCGACGGTGGTCTTCGCGGTGTCGACGGTCGTCCCGAGCGGGGTCTTCCGCTCGAAGGTCAGGATCAGCTCGCTGCGGCCGTCGTAGACCACGCCGGCGCCCTTGGTCTTCGTGGTGAGCAGGACCTCCTGGCTGCTGCCGGAGATCCGCACCGTGTCCTTGATGAGCTGGAGGCCGCCGCCGGCGGAGCCGAACGACTTGTCGGTCCCGCTGCCGGAGAGGACGCCGGGCAGCGGCAGTTGGAGTCCGTCGCCGGTGCTGTCCAGGACCGAGCGGACGCGCTGGACGCCGGTGCCGACGTTGAACTCGGTCTGCGGGGTCGATCCGCTCTGCCACATCGCCTTGACGGCGGCGGTGATCTCCACCGATCCGGTCACCAGGCCGGTTGCGTCGACCACCTCGATCCGGGTCGGCTCGCCGGACATCATGCTCTTGAGGTCCTGCTGGAGCCGGGAGAGGTCGAGCTCGGCGGACATCTTCTCGCGCAGCTGCGGCCACAGGCCGCCGAGTACCTCCTTGGCGGTCTCCTCGACGCCGTCGAGCACCTCCTGGATCGGGTGGTCGGAGTCCGGACGGCCGTGCCGGTGGGTGGAGACGTCGAGCACGATGTCGGAACCGCCGAGGCGGTGGCCCTCGACCACGCGCTGGGGCGGGGCGAAGAGCTTGTCCTTGGGCAGCGGCACCGGGGCGCCGTGGGCGTCCAGGGTGTCGCGGACCGGGATACCGACGGTGGCGCCGATGTCCAGCCGCTGCACCCGGTCACCGGGCTCGGCGATCACGGGCTTGCCGTGGTGGGTGAGTTCGGTGAAGTCGATGGCCAGGTGGAGCTTGCCCGCGAACAGGGCGCCGGGTTCGACGGTCTTGCCGCGGGCGATGGAGCGGCCGACCTCCACCGAGGTGTCGCCCTTCAGCGAGTCGTGCTGGTAGCCGAGGGTCTCGGTGATGTCGGCCCGGCCGATCTTGAACTTGGCCTGCAGGCCGGCGTTGAACCGGTTCACGGTGTCGCTCTGGAGGCCGATCGAGGCGTGCCGGTCGGAGCCGTTCTCGAACTCGACGCTCGGGGCGGTGTCCTGGTGCACCAGGCTGTCGACGTCCACCCGGACGGAGATCCTGCCCGACCAGCCGTTGGTCTCGAACGGCGCCTCCCAGACGTCGCCGCGGGAGAGCGCGGTCAGCTTGGGGCGCAGCGTCGCGGGGTCGAAGAAGTCCTTGGCGAGCGTGTTCGCGGCGGCCAGGTCCTTCGGGAAGCCGGCCTCGAAGAGCTTCACGATCTGCTGGTGGACGGCCGTGTCGCCGCCGTGCAGGCCGACCACGAGGTCGGAGGCCGACAGGCGCCGGTGGTTGGTGACCCGGGCCGGCGGCAGGCGCAGCTCGTCCGGGCCGAGCGGCTTCCTGGGTGCGAAGGCGGGGTCGTCGTGGTGGTCCTGGCTGCCGCCGGACTCCGTCGAGAAGACGGACATGGCGAGCACCGAGACCGGCGGGGAGGGCGGCGCGGGGTGGACGAGCGGGTCGTGCTCCGCCTCGGTGATGACGATGCTCGGTGTGTCCGTACGGTGGGATGCGCGCTCGGGTGCCTTGGGGTCGGTGGCGGGCTCGGGCTTCGGGGTGGGGTCGGGCTTCGGGGTGGGGTCGGGCTTCGGCGCGCGCTCGTGCGCCTTGGGGTCGGTGGCGGGCTCGGGCTTCGGGGCGGGCTCGGGGCTCGGGTCCGCCTTCTGGGCGGCCTCGCCCGTGGTGCCGGTCGTCGTCGTGGGCGCCGGGTCCGGCTCGTGCTTCGGCGCCGGGGAGGGTCCGGTCTCGGTCTTCGGCCGGCCCCCGGGCACCGGCACGGTGAGCGTGGACGACGGGTCCGCCACCGGCTTCGGGGCAGTCTTCGGGGCCGCCGTCACCAGGTCGGGCCGGTCCGTGCTGCCGACGGTCGGCACACTGTGCGGCACGGGCGGCAGCACCGGGCCGTCGTGCGCGTCCGGGTGCTTCGGCGTGGGGGTGCTGACCGGGGGCGCCGGGACGGGCGGACGGCTGGCGTCGTAGTGGTCGGTGCCGTTGTAGTAGACCGTCACCTGGTGGCCGTCCGGGCGGCCGTAGCGCGCGTACTCGCTGAAGCCGCCGTGGCCGTCCGGGCCGAGGATGCGCAGCCGCAGGCCGAGGGCGTCGGCCAGCAGCGGCGGGAAGGTCTCGCCGAACCCCTTCCACCAGGAGCTCTCCCAGAACTCCACCGCGTGCCTCAGGCCGGCGAACTCCTTCGGCGAGAGCGGGAAGTCGGAGGCGGTCAGGTGCCAGATCTGGAGGTCCGCGAGCTGGGCGTCGGTGAGGTCGTGCAGTCCGATCTGCTCGGGCTTGCCGACCAGGTGCTCGAACTGCTGCCGGGGACTGGTGGCGCCGTCGGCGAGGTTCCAGCCGACCTCCGCCTCGACGGTCGGCCGGTCCTCGCCCCGGGCGACCCGCTCGTCGATGTACTGCTGGCGCAGCGCGTGCGGGTCCGCGGCGGGCTCCTGGCCCAGCCCGCGCAGGTAGTCCTCGGCCTTCGCCTGCTCGGCCGGGCTCTTGAACTTCCACGCGGCGCTCTGTTCGGCCTGCTGCCCGGCCGCCACGGGGTCGAGGCCCGCGGCGGTCAACTCGTCGGTGAGCACGGTGACGTAACGGTCGCGCAGCAGCCGGGCGGGCACCACCTCGTGGGTGGAGACGCCGGCGACGCCGAGGTCCAGCAGGCCGTCGAGCAACTGGGTGCGGTCCGGCCGGCCGAGGCGGTCGACGAGGTCCCGGGTGGCGGCCTTGCGGTAGGTGTGGATGACCTCGGGCGGCAGCTTGTCCGGGCCCTGCGCGGTCAGGTGGTCGAGGACGGCGCGCTTCATCGCCTCGGGCGTCGAGGGCGCCGGGCGGAGTGCGCTGGAGCGCGTCGCGCCGCGCTCGGTGAGCACCTGGTGCACGGCGTCCGGGCGGCTGGTGGCCACGGAGTTGAGCAGGCAGAGGCCGTCGCCGGCCACCCGGACGCGCTCGCCGGGCGACGGGAAGGCCGGTTCGGTGACGGGCTCGGTGGTGTGCGAAGTGGTGTGCGAAGTGGTGCGGGGGGCGGGGTGCGAGGGGCCGTCCGTGCCGGTGAAGGTCTCCGCCGGGGTCGGCCGGGCCGACTTCTCCTCCGGGTGCAGGGCGGCCGCGTTGAAGCCGCCCTCGCCGTGGATCGGCCGGTTCTCCGGGTCGAGCGTGATCGCCCAGACCCGGGTGACGTCCTGCGGGAGCGGGCGGTCGCCCGGGGAGTGCAGGCCCTGCTGGGCGTCGACCCAGACCAGGCCCTCGCCGGGGACGTTCACCAGGTTCCAGGCGTGGCCCCTGCCGTCCTCGGTCCAGGCGAAGACCATCGCGGCCGAGCCGGGGCCGCCCTCGGTGACCCGGCGGGCGACCTCGTCCAGGCCGGTGGTGCCCAGGCCGAGGTACTCGGCCGGGTAGCCGGTCCAGTGCTGGGCGTCGGTGACCGCGCCGAGGTGGCGCTCCGACAGGGTGAGGGCGACCTGCGGGTCCCCGTGGAAGCCGGCGTGGAAGGCCATGGTGGCCGCCACGCAGTTGACGTCGGCGAGCAGGCTGCCGTCGCCGTCCTTGGGGTTGACCAGCTCGACGAACTCCTGCGGGTGGGCGAACTTCTTCGGGCCGTCGGGGCCGGCCAGCGCCTGCTCCAGGGCGTGCCGGGCCGCCGGGCCGGGTGTGCCGTAGTCGCCGTCGGAGAACTCGTGCAGGAAGGAGTCCAGCGGGCGCAGCGGGCGCGGGGCGTTCCCGTCCGGGTCGAACGGCGGGCGGCCGTCCCAGGTCGGTGCCTGGTCGGGCCGGGGGCGCTTGACGGCCGGTTCCGGGGTGGTCGGGCCGGACGGGGTGTCCTGGCCGGTGTCGCCGTGGTCGTTCTCGTACTCGTCCCGGCCGCGGCGGCGGGAGGGCTGCTGCGGCTGGTCGGTGGAGCCGTGGTCGGGTTCCGGCCGCTGGGTGGGGGCGTCCGGGATGGGGGCGTCCGGGGTGGGGCCGTCCTGCCGGTGGGCAGGCGGGGTGCCGTGGTCCGGGCGGGGGGTGTCGGCGCCGCCGAGGTAGCGGATCTGCCAGACCCGGCCGTCCTCGACACCGATCACCAGCCGGACGCCGTCGACCTCGCCCTCGTGCAGGGTCAGGGCGCCGCTGGGGCGTTCGGGGTCGGGGTAGCTGCGGTCGGGGCGCTGGAGGATCCGGTGGGCGGCGGCGGTGAAGTCGGTGTCCGTCCAGTGGGGCAGCGCGCCCTCGGGGAAGTCGGCCTTGATCCACCAGGGCGCCAGCCACTCGTCCGGGTGGGCGGGGTCGAACCCGCTGGGGCGGGTCGGCTCGGGGTGGGCGGGGCCGGTGTGGCCGGGCTCGGGGCGGGGCCCGGTGGGCTGGTCCGGGGTTGCGCCGGAGGTGCGGGTCGGGGTCGGCGGCTTGGGGTCCGGGCCGGCCGGACCGGTGGCGACGGCGTGCTTCGTCTCCTCGGTGCCGCCGCTCGCGCCCCCGCCGACGGTCCGGCCCGGGCGGGCGGGGCTCACCGGGTCGTCGACGAGGGTGGTGCCGCTCCAGCTGGTGTCCGTCCGGGTGGGCGGGCGCCCCGGCCCGGACTTGGCCCCGCCGTCGCCCTCGGTCCGGCCCGGGGTCGGGCGGTCGGCCTTTCCGGTGCCGGAACCGGCGGACGGGTCCTGCTTCCCGGAGCCCGTGCCTGGGCCGGCCGGGTCGGGCTTGCCGGAGGACGCGGCGGGACCACTGCCGGTGGAGGTGGTCACCACGGGCTTCGGTGCGGAGCCGGCGAACAGCGTCTCCAGGTCCGCCTGGCCGAAGGCCTTGGCGAACAGCGCCGCGTACTCGACGTCCGGTGCCTCGTTCAGCCCGCGCGAGTAGCCGAGGACGTGACCGGCCGTCACCTCCTCGTGGCCCGGGCCGAGCCGGGGCACCGGGAAGGGCGCCGGGTGGCCGGCGAGGTTGCTCGCCAGGGCCAGGATGGAGATCGGGTGGTAGGGCGGGAAGTAGGCGCCCTGGCCCTCCCCGATCGCCTTGAACTGGGTGCTCTGGATCAGGTTGGTCCACGCGTGGCCGATGCCCGTCACGGCGAAGCCGTGGTGCAGGGCCTTCCCGAGCAGGCCCATCGCCAGGCCCGAGCCGAAGGTGGCCGCGCTGGTCGTGAACTGGTGCTTGTCGTCGAAGATGAGGTTGTAGAAGCCCTCGGAGAGGTTGCCCTGCGCGCCCTCCACCAGCTGGGAGCCGAGCGCGAAACCGAGCTGGAAGAACTTGCTGCCCTCGCCCATGTGGGCGGCCAGGTTGGGCAGGTGCTCGGCCAGCGCGGAGATGCCGTGCTCGCCGATCTCCGACCCGCCGTGCTCCAGGATGGAGCGCAGCACGACGCCCAGCGACTCGTTGCCCGCCCCGTGCTTGGTCCACCCGGCGACGAAGGCCTCGGCGTACTCCTGCCCGAGCTTCTTGGCGGCGTCCTTGCCCAGCGCCGATCCGAGGTGCTTCTCGAAGGTGCCGGCCAGGTTCTCGCTGAAGCGCTCGGCGACCGAGCCGGCGCCGGCCTTGCCGAAGCCCTCCTTCAGCCACGGTTCGACGCTCTGCATCTGCTGGCCGAGCGACTTGGCGAAGGCCTTGGACTCCTCGTCGGAGAGCAGCTTGCCGCCCGTCCTGGCGCCGCTCTTGCCGGCCCCCTCCAGGGCCTCGCCACCGGCCTTGCCGATCGTCTTGGCGCCGCTCTTGCCCGCCCCCTCCAGAGCCTCACCACCGGCCTTGCCGATCGACGTGGCGCCGGCCTTCTCCAGGTCCTTGAGCGCCGAGCCCTCCGCCTTCTTCGTGACGGTGTTCAGGAGGTGCTTGAGGGCCTCCTTGTCGCCGTTCTTCATGAGCGACGACAGTTCCTCGGACAGGACCGCTCCGGCGCTCTTGCCGATCAGGGAGCCGATCAGCTTGCCGAGGCCCATGCCGAGCAGGTTGATCGGGCCGGCCAGCACGCCGCCGACGAACCCGTTCAGGACGCCCTGCTTGAAGGAGTCCATGTCGTACGAGTGCCGGTCACCGTGCGAGAACTGGATGCCCTGGATGATCGAGTCCATCAGCATCGCGGTCACGATGCCCGAGAAGGAGTGCATCAGGATCGACTTGAGCAGGAACTTCAGCAGCATCGACAGCGCCTGGCGCGTGAAGAAGTACTTCAGCGACAGGCCGGCGAAGCTCTCCCCGAAGGTGAACGGCGCCCACAGGGTCGCCATGGCGATCTCGAACATCAGCTGGACGAGCTGGGCGATCGCCATCCACTTGGTGTACTCGACCGAGTTGGCGACGTCGCCCGCGCAGTCCGCGAGCTGTTTGGCGACGTCGGCCGCCGACCCGACGTAGTCCGAGCCGCCGCCCACGCCGATGAACTCGTTCATCGCGATGCTGAAGGACTTGGCGGCCTCGCCCTCGAACTCCTGCCGGGCCTTGACCGCCACCGTGGCGATGAGCTCCTTGAGCCTGGGGAGCTCCTCCGCCAGCCTCTCGTACGCGTCCCGGACCTCCCGTAGGTCCCCCTCCTTGATCTCGGGCCAGGGCATGCCCGAGACCACGGTGAAGAACTGGGCACCTTCCTTGCCGGGGTCGATGGACGGGTACGACACGGTCGGTTCTCCTACAGGCTGTTCATGATGTCGTGGGCGGAGTCCTCCGCGTAGTCGAGCTCGGCGACCAGGTTGATGCCGTTCTCGCCCGCCTTGTCCACGGTTTCCTTGATCTTCTTGATCAGGTCGTCCAGGTCCTTGGTGGCCTGGTCCACCTGGCTGTGGTACTGCTTGCCGATCTCGTCGTCGCCGCCGACCTTCGTGTTGGCGTCGTTGATGCCCTTGACGTCCTGGTTGATCTTCTCGATCAGGGCCGCCAGTTCGGGGAACTCCGCGAACCGGCGCTTGAGGTCCTGGGTCTTCGCGAAGACGTCGATCTTTTCACTCATGGAACTCCTCCTGCCGGCCGGCCCGGCGGCGCTCAGCCTCGGCGTCGTCGTCGTAGCCGGGCTTCATCGCGCGCAGCGGCTCCAGCAGTTGGTCCAGGGTGCTGCCGCCGCTGAGCGAGAGCCGGAGCATGTCGCCGACGCCCTCGAAGCTCTTCATCGCCTGGATCACCTGCTCGCCCATCGCGGCCCGGGCCTCGTTGAGCAGGTCGGTGAGCAGCTTGCCGAGCTGGGCGGGCGCCATCTCCTGGTAGCCGGTGGTGTGGAAGGTCAACGCCAGGACCTGGCCCTGCGGGCCGACCTTGGCGGTGACCATCCGGTCCTTGGAGGTCACCGTCGCGGAGGACTTGGCGAGTTCGGCCTGGACGGCCTCGGCCTTCGCCTGGTGCTCGCGCATGGCCTCCATCGCCTGCCCGATCTCCTCACTCATCGAGGCGAACAGGTCGTCGGGGCCGAAGCGGTCGGTGGCAGCTGACATGGTCGTTCCTTGTCTCCGGCCGGGGCCGGCTCTCACGGGGGGGCGAGGCGGGGGTCAGCGTCCGATGACGCCGCTGACCGCGGTGCTCTCGGTGCCCCACACCTCTTCCTCCTCCGCCAGCCAGGTGGTGCGCTGGCGGTCCTTGTCCTTCTGGTTGGGCGCGCCGGCGCCCGCGCCGGGCGGCATCATCGGCGGCATGCCGCCGGTGGTGGGGACGTTCTTGCCGGTCAGCGCGTTCTTCTCGGCCTCGGCCGCCGCCTTGGCCGCGGCGGCCTTCTCGGCGGCGTCGGCGGCCTCCGCCGCGGCCCGGGCCTGGGCGGTGTTCGGGTCGCCGCCGGCGGCCATCGCCTTGGAACTCATGCCGCTGCGGCCGCCGGGCAGCAGCCCGGTGCCGGGGAACCCGCCCACGCCGAGGCCGTCCGAGTCGCCGGAGGAGCCGCCGAACGGCGAGCCGCTCGGGTGGTAGGTGCCGGAGCGGAACCCGTCGCCGCCGAGCAGGCCGTCACCGCCGCCGCCGTCGATTCCGGCGTTGACGGCGTGCCGCTGGTCGGCCAGCAGCTGGGAGAGCTCGGAGATCGGCTTGCCGTCCGGGTCCAGCAGGGTGCCGTCGGAGTCGATCCGGGAGCCGGGATCGACGACGACCGGGTTGCCGTTGCCGTCCAGCACCGGCTTGCCGTCCGGGCCGATCACCCGTCCGCTCTCGTCGATGTGCGAGCCCGGCGGGACCTTCATGTGGTCGCCCGGGCCGGTGCCGACGGTCGCCCCGTCGGGGACGGTGATCGGCTTGCCGTCCGGGCCGAGCACCGGTCGCCCGTCCGGACCGATCACCTGGTGGGTGGTCGGGTCGATGTGGCTGCCCGGCGGCACGTTGACCGGGTTGCCGTTGGCGTCGAAGATCTGCTTGCCGTTCTGGTCGAGCACCGGGACGCCCGAGCCGCCACCGCCGCCGAGCCCGGGAAAGCCCGAACCGCCACCACCGACCCCGCCGCCGAGCCCGGGAAAGCCCGAGCCGCCACCACCCACCCCGGAGGAACCGCCACCGAGGCTGCCCGGGCCGCCGCCGAGGGTGTCCTTCAGGTTCTTGTCGAGGCCGCCGGCCATGGTGTTGAAGTTGTCGTTCATCCCCTTGTTGAGGCTGTTGAGCGAGTCGTTCATGTTCTTGTTCATGTCGGACAGCTGCTTGTTGACGTCCGACGTGGGGTCGTTGACGCCCGGCGGGGTGTCGGCCGGCGGCGTGTACGGCCGCCTCATCTGCACCGTCTTGACCGGGTCGTTCAGCGCCTTGATGGCCGGGACGTACCCCTTGTCGAGACTGTCGAACGCCGTCTTGACGCCCGGGTCCAGGATGTCGGCGACGTTCTTCAGCCAGATCTCCTTGGCCCGCTGCTCGGCCTTCTTCCAGAAGTCGTCGCCGTGCGGGTCGCCCCAGGCCGTCGTGACCACGAAGTCCGGGACGCCGTAGGTGGTGGCGCCGCCGTCGAGGTTGGGCACCAGGGTGGGGGTGGCGGTGACCTTCGCCGTGGACATGCCCTCCAGCAGTGCGTCGTGGAGCGGGTTGACCGGCCAGGCGTTCCTGCTGTTGCGGTAGTTCTCCTGGGCGTTCCACATGGCCAGGACCGCCGTCCCGACCGACTCCCGGGCCGCCTTGAGCTTGCCGGCGGCGTCCCTGTCGTGGACGTCCTTGGCGAGGTCCTCCAGCTCGGCACCGAACATGGACAGCATGGTCTTGAACTGGCCCGCCGCGGTGCCCGTCCAGTCGGCACCCGGCGCCGCGATGTCGCCCGCCCACTGGTTGACCATGGGCGCCCAGGTGTGCAGCAGCTGCTCGGCGCCGTGCAGCATGTCGACGGCGGCGTCGAAGCTCCACACGCTCATGACGTCGTTCTCGTACGGCGAGTGGGCGAGCGGCATGAGCACGTCGTAGCCCTGCCGGATCCACTTCCCCAGATCGGTCGTCTCGGCCTCGAACTGCGGCCAGTTGAGGGTGCAGCCGATCACGTGGCTGTACTGCTGCCCGTCCGGGTTGATGTAGTTGAACGACCACCAGCAGTCGTAGCCCTCGCCCTTGCCGTCCGGGCTGGGCATCTTGAAGTACGCCAGGGTCTCGTACTTGTGGCTGGCGATCCACTTGACCTTGTCGTCGCCGCTGACGGAGCTGCGCTGCGTGAAGGTCGTCCGGTCGGAGCTCGAGAACACCGGCAGCGAGGATTCCCAGTTGGTGGTGGCCATCGGTGTCACAGCTCCTGGGTCGTCGGGGGCGCGGGGCGGGCCGGGGGGGGGTCCGGCCCGCCCCGCGGGTGGAGGTGACGGCGCGGGGGCCGTCGGTCGGGGCGGGTGCGGGGTACTCGGTGGGGCCTACTTGAGGCTGCTGCCGGTACCGAGGACGTCGCTGATCAGGTACATCATCTGAGCGGCCGACAGGGCGTCGTCCGCTCCGTTCTTCAGGTCCCGCTGCGCGCGTTCCAGGTCGTCGATCATCTTCTTGACCTGGTCCTCCAGCGTCTTGAACTGCTGCTCCAGGGACTTGCAGTAGTTCGTGAACGTGTCCTTGATCTTCTGGACGCTGGGCTGCACCGTGCCGGCGCCGGGGAAGAGGTGGGAGTAGTCGCCGGGTGCCGTTCCGCCGCCGATCCCCAGGACGAACTGCTGGAGCGCCACCCGGGTCGGGTGGGTCTGCAGGTCCTGCAGCATCGTGGTCAGCTTGGTGTGGGCGAAGTCGATCAGCCAGGAATCGGTGACCTTGAAGGTGTTGGCGTCATCCTTCTCCTTCTGGTCCTGCTTGTCCCGGTAGTCCTTCTCCTGCTGCTTCTTCTTCTCCTCCTCCTTCTTCTTCCACGCCTCGTCGGCCTTCTCGTCGTCGGTCATCGCGACTCACCCGGGCCTAGCTCTGGAAGTTGGAACCGGCCCGGTTGTCCGAGTCGCGGATGAGGCCGTGCACCTCGTCGAGGGCCGCGGCGGCCTTGGTGATGTCCTCGCCCATGACGGTGTCGGCGCTGGACAGCACATCGGCGTACGCCTGGCCGCCGTCGGCGTAGGTGCCGTGCAGTTCGTGACCCAGCCCCTGAGTCAGGAAGGTGCGCGTCTGCTCCATCATCTGGTGCATGAGTTCACCCTGCTGGCGCAGCAGCGCGGCGGCTTCCTCGATCTGGTGGTGGTGGAGTTCGATCCTGCCGTCGGACATCGTTGCTCTCCTTCGAAGGGCGGTGGTGGTCCCGGCCCTGACCCGGCCGGTGGGTGCGCCGGCGGTCCTGCCCGCCGGCCTGCGTCAGCTCAGGCCCTTGACGATGTCGTCGCCGACCCCGAGGCCCGAGACGACCTGGACCGAGTCCTGGCCGGCGCCCTGGATCAGGCCCGCACCGCTGGTGAGGAGTTCGTGGAACTTGCCGTACTGCGCGCGGACCTCGTCGTACTTGCGCTGCCACTCCTCCATCTTCTGGCAGAAGACGGTGCTGGCGGCGGCCTGGAAGTGCGCGTTGACCTCCTCCACGATGGCGTTGATCTGGCGCTGGGTGTCCTGCATGTGCTGGTCCTGCGACTCCACGGTCGTCAGCACGTGCTGGACGACCAACGGGTCATTGAGCATGTTGTTGCCGGCCATGCGACATCCCTTCTCTGCTGCGGGCACCGGCCGGTCGCCGGCGCCTCCGGGTGGGTCAGGGGTCCGCGGCCCGGCATAGTGAACGGACGCGCGGGCCCTCGGGTTCAGCCCCCGCAGGGGTTCGTGTCGGGGGGCGTCTCGACCACTCCGCCGCTGGTGAGAGCGGCCGGGTCGAGGCTCGGCCCGGTGGGCAGCAGGCCGAGCAGCCGGGTGGGGACGGCCGCCGGGGCGGCCTTGGTGTAGCCGAGTTGCCTGGCGGTCGCGGGTGAGGGCAGCGGGTACTTCACCCCCGCGTCCGTGACCAGGTAGAGGGTCGAGCCGGCGCCGGATCCGGTGACGGCCCGCGCCAGGGCGCCGCCGCCCGGCCGGACCACGATCCGGTCGGCCCCGTTGCAGGCCGGGGTGACGCCGGGCTGGGCGGCCGGAGGCTGTCCGGCCACCGCGGCGGCGTCCAGCAGGCCGACCGTGACCGCCGCCGGGCCGGCGGTGGGGCGCAGGTCGGCGCAGGGCACCTGCCCGCGCCCCACCGTCGCCAACTGGGGTGGACGGTTCGGCAGTTCGGCTCCCACCCAGGCGGCCGCGGCGGCGGCGGGGGCGCTGTGCGCCGCGAGGTCGGCCGGGCCGACCGGCCCGAGGGTGACGGGCGCACCGCCGTAGGCCTCCTGCTGGATGCGCGGATCGCCCTGGACGAGCCGGAACAGCGTCTCTCCGAGCGGGACGAGCCCGTCCTCGGTGAGCAGGTAGTTCTCGCCGCCCGGGCCGGTGAACAACTGGCCGATCCTGGTGGGCCGGCCGGCCAGCGCGGGGCCGGCCGCGCCCCGGCCGGGCAGTTCGGGCGCCCTGACGTCCGGGCCGACCGGAAGGGTGTCGAGGAAGCCTGCGGTCACCGGATACGGCGTGGCGCTGCCGTAGCCGAGGGCGCGCAGCCCGCCGTTGGTGGCATCCACCCGCAACCTCCGTCCCCGCCAGACGAGTTGGGGCGAACCGTCGGGTCCGGCCACCAGCACGGCCTGCTCGTCGGTGAGCGGCCGGGCGCCGCGGCGCAGGCCGATCGCCAGGGACAGCTGCGGCGCGGGCCGTGCGCCCTGCGCGGTCTGGCCGCTCTGAGCGGCCTGGCCACCCTGAGCGATCTGGGCAGCCTGGACCGCGCAGGCGGACCAGTCGGCCTGGCCGAGGTCCCGGTCGGCCGGAAGGCCGTCGGGGGCGCCGACGATGCCGACCACCGCCCCGCGCGGAACGCCGTCGAGCGAGGCCGCGCTGACGGTCGCCGACCGGAACTGGTCCCCGGCCAGCAGGCGGGCGCTGGCCTGGTTGACCACCGGGCGCAGCTGACCGCCGGCGTACAGGTAGCGGGCACCGCTCTCCTCCACCACCACCAAGGTGCCGGGCTTCTGCCAGCCGGTCGCGCCGCCGGGTTTGACGAGCCCGTAGACCCCGGCGCCGACACCGATCAGCAGGCCGACGGCGAGCCCGACCACGGCGCCGCGGGTGGTCCGGGCGACGGGGGTGTCGGGCGCGTCCGGCTCGGCGCGCAGCATCCCGGAGGAGACCCGGCTCATCACGAACAGGTGGGCCTGCACCTGGTCGCGTCTGGACTGCATGGGACCTCTTCCGGGATCGGTGGTTCGGACGGTCGGGGCGGCGGGCGGGACGTCAGCCGGCCATGCCCCGCATCAGGTGGTAGAAGCCGAGGGTCTGCAGGGCGAGCGGCAGCAGGGCGACGGCGGCCAGGGAGTGCAGCAGATCGGCGGCACGCCCCCAATAGGGCAGCAGCCGGCGGCCGGGCACCGTCCAGGCGACGACCAGCATGACCGCGGCGGCGCCCAGCAGCGCGGCGAGCAGGGCAAGCCGGTCCTGCCACTCGCCCCCCAGTCCGAACCGGCCGGCCAGCAGCACCAGCCCGTACAGGCCGGGCAGCAGCACGGCGAGGCGCTGCCAGAGACTGCCGATCTCACGGGCGTGCAGCAGGAGCAGCACGGCGAGGTCGGCGGCCGTCGCGGCCGGGCCCCAGCCGTCGGCGTCGGTCAGCAGGGTCAGGCAGGCGACGCAGACCAGCCCGATGCTGGCGAGGAAGCCGGTCAGGTAGCCGTCCGCGACGTCGCCGCGGGCGAGGACGGACTCGGCCGGGAACGGCTCGATGTCCTCCTGGAGCTCCTCGGCGTTGCGCGGCAGCGCGGGCACCCTGAGCCCCGCGATCTTGAAGGAGAGGCCCGGGGCGAAGGCCCCGGAGAGCACCGCGGCGCAAGCCAGGATCGCCGCGGAGTGCCCCGGCGGCACGTCCTGCAGGGCCAGCACGCCGGCCCCCAGGGCGACCAGGCCGGTGAACAGGACGGCGAGGAAGAACGGCGCCGAGGCGCCGGCCACGGCGAGGGCGAGCACGGCGGCCCCGGCACCGGCGGACCCGCCGGACAGCAGCCGGTCCGTGCCGTCGAGGCCGGGCACCAGGGTGGCGCCGGCGACGGCGTAGCCGATCGCGGCGGCGCCCAGGGCCGTGCCCGCGGCGGCGTCGCCCACCGTGCGGGTGGCGCCGCCGGCGCCGACCAGCAGCAGTACGGCGATCACCGCGGCGCTCGCGCAGCGCAGTTGGGCGGGGCCGGGCAGGAACAGCAGCGCCAGGCCACCGGCCAGCGCGACCAGCGCGGCGGCCACCGCGAGGTGGTGGGTGAGCGCCGGGCGCCAGGAGTCGCGGCGCTCCAGCATGCCGCTGCGCACCCCGTCGACCAGGTCGTCGAAGTGGACCGGAGGCAGTTCGGCGGTGCGCGGGCGCAGGAAGAGCTCCTGGCCGTCGCGCAGCCCGAGCGCTTCCAGCGTCAGCTCCTCGTCGAGCGGCTCCTCGCCGATCCGCTGCAGGACCCAGCCGGAGTGCTCGGCACCGGCCTCCTCGGTCTCGGCGCCCGCGTGCCCGAGCACGGCCGGAAGGAGGTCCGCCAGGGCCACGTCGGACGGCACGGCCAGCTCGAACGCCGACTCGGGCGCACGGAACCTCAGTCTGCACAGGCCGGCCACGGCTCCACCACTCATGCGTTCCCTCCTCCGGTCTGCGGGCCTTCGCCCGGCTGCACGGAAACACCGGCGGCGGCGGTTCACCGGAATCCGCACCGATTCGCTGAACCTTCCGGGACCGCGCTCCGTGCCCTGGGGCGGAGAAGTCCACGCGTGTGTGAGGAGAGGCCCGTTGAGTCAGGTCGTGGTTGAGCGTCCACCCCGGCGCTCCGGGCCGGAGATGCCGGACGGCGACATCCAGCTGCAGGAGCCACCCGGTCTGCCCGAGCCGCAGAGCGGGCTGTCCACCATGCTCACCATGGCGCCGATGGCGCTGAGCTCGCTGTCGATGGTGTTCATCTTCCTCAACCCGAACTCCTCGGGCGGCCCGCTGACGTACGTCGCGATCGGCATGATGGGCCTGTCCGCCGTCGGCATGCTGCTCACCCAGATGATCCGGGGCGAGAGCGACCGCAAGCGGCAGCTGCGCGGGGAACGCCGGGACTACCTGCGCTACCTGTCGCAGATCCGCCGCCAGGTCCGGCGTCACACCGTCAAGCAGCAGCGGGCGCTGGCCTGGCGGCACCCGGAGCCCGCCGCGCTGGCCTCGATGGTGCGCACCTCACGGCTGTGGGAGCGCCGGGCGGCCCACCCTGACTTCGGCGACGTGCGGATCGCGGTGGGCTCGCAGCGGCTGGCCGTCCGGCTCGCCCCGCTGGCCACCAAGCCGGTCGAGGACCTGGAGCCGCTGAGCGCGCACGCGCTGCGGCGGTTCATCCACGCCTACGGCACGCTGCCCGAGCAGCCGATCGCGGTCCACGTCCGCGGGTACGCGCACGTGCTGCTGCGGGTCGGCGCGGGCGAGGAGGCCGCGGGCGCTCCCGGCGGCGGTGCGGCCGGGGCCGGTGCCCCCGGCGTCGAGGCGGCCGACGCCACCGAGCCCGCCCGCGCACTGGCCCGGGCGATGGTGGCGCAGCTGGCCTTCTTCCACGCCCCCGACGAGCTGCGGATCGGCGTGGTGGCGGCACCCGAGCGGCGTGCCGACTGGGACTGGCTGAAGTGGCTGCCGCACGCCCTGCACCCGAACGAGACCGACGGCGCCGGCCCCGTCCGGCTGGTGGCCGGTTCGATGGTGGAGCTGGAGCAGCTGCTCGGCGCCGAGTTCGCCGCCCGCGGCCCCTGGGAGCCGGACGCGCAGCCCGGCCGCGAGGAGCCGTACACGCTGATCGTGGTCGACGGAGTGCGCCTGCCCACCTCCGGCCGGGCCTCGCTCGCCGGCTACCGCAACGCGACCGTGCTGGACGTTCACGACGCGCTGGAGTGGAAGCACGCCAAGCACCGGCTGCGGCTGCGGATCACCGCGGACGGCGCGCTGGAGCTGGTCGGCTCGGACCGCGACCGCAAGGACAGCATCACCGCGCTCGGCCGCCCCGACGCGTTCACCGCGGCGGCGGCCCGACGCTACGCCGCCGTGCTGGCGCCCTACCGGCTCGACGACTCCACCGACGGCGCCGAGCCGCTGGCCACCGACTTCGACCTGACCTCGCTGCTGGGGATCAAGGACCTGCACCGGCACGACGTCCGCCAGGCCTGGTCCGGCCGGTCCAAGGAGCAGCGCCTGCGGGTGCCGCTGGGCCTGGGCTCGGACGGCACCCCGGTGGACCTGGACATCAAGGAGTCCGCGCAGGGCGGCATGGGCCCGCACGGACTCCTGATCGGCGCGACCGGCTCCGGCAAGTCCGAACTGCTGCGCACCCTCGTCCTGGCCCTCGCACTCACCCACTCCTCGGAGACGCTCAACTTCGTCCTGGTCGACTTCAAGGGCGGCGCGACCTTCCTGGGCCTGGATCAACTGCCGCACACCTCGGCGGTGATCACCAACCTGGCCGACGAGGCCGCCCTGGTCGACCGGATGCGCGACGCCCTGCACGGCGAGATGATGCGCCGCCAGGAGCTGCTGCGCTCAGCCGGCAACTACACCTCGCTGCTGGACTACGAGGCGGCCCGGGCCTCCGGCGTGAAGCTGGACCCGCTGCCCACGCTGTTCGTGGTGGTCGACGAGTTCTCCGAACTGCTCGCCGCCCACCGCGACTTCATGGAGCTGTTCATCATGATCGGCCGGCTCGGCCGCTCCCTCGGCGTCCACCTGCTGCTCGCCTCGCAACGCCTGGACGAGGGCCGGATGCACGCCCTGGAATCGCACCTGTCCTACCGGATCGGCCTGCGCACCTTCTCCGCGATGGAGAGCCGCGGCGTGCTCGGCGTCCCCGACGCCTACCACCTGCCCACGCAGCCCGGCAACGGCATCCTGCGCAGCGACATCTCCACCCTGACCCGGTTCAAGGCGGCCTACGTGTCCGGGCCGTACCGCCAGCAGAGGCCCACCGCGGCCCGGCAGGCGGCGGTGGCCGGGCAGATCGTGCCGTACGGCACCGCGTACGTGGCGCCCCGGCAGCAGCCGGTGGTGGAGGTCGAGGAGCCCGAGGTGCTGGAGGAGGAGGCCACCCACACCCTGCTGGAGCTGGCCGCCGAACGCATGACCGACGCGGGCCCGCCGGCCTACCGGGTCTGGCTGCCGCCGCTGGACGTGCCGCCGACCCTCGACGAGTTGCTGCCGCCGCTCTCCCCCCACCCCGAGCACGGCCTGACCACGGACGGGTGGCCACAGCGCGGCGGGCTGTCGGTACCGATCGGCGTCGTCGACCGGCCGTTCCAGCAGCTGCGCGACCTGCTGACCGCCGACCTGTCCGGGGCGGGCGGACACGTCGGCATCGCCGGCGGCCCGCAGAGCGGCAAGAGCACCCTGCTGCGCACCCTGATCACCGGCCTGGCGCTCACCCACACCCCGCGCGAGGCGCAGTTCTACTGCCTGGACTTCGGCGGCGGCGGTCTGTCGGCGCTGCGCGACCTGCCGCACGTCGGCGGGGTGACCGGCCGGCACGATCCGGAGCGGGTCAGCCGCACCATCGCCGAGATCAACGGCATCATCGCCCGCCGGGAGCAGAGCTTCGCCCGGCTGGGTATCGACTCGGCCGCCTCCTTCCGGCGTCGCCGGGCGGCGGGCGACCCGGAGCTGGCCGACGATCCGCACGGCGACGTGTTCCTGGTCGTGGACGGCTGGAACACGCTGCGCCAGGAGTTCGGCGAGCTGGTGCAGGTCTTCGGCCTGATCGCCGGCCGCGGCCTCAACTACGGCGTCCACCTCATCGTCACCGCGACCCGCTGGGCCGAGGTGACCAGCGCGCTGCGCGACCAGCTGGGCACCAAGTTCGAGCTGCGGCTGGGCGACAGCGTGGACTCCATGATCAACATGCGGGCCGCCGCCACCGTCCCCAAGGTGCCCGGCCGCGGACTCACCGACGAGCAGCTGCACTTCCTCACCGCGCTGCCGCGCATGGACGGCGTCGGCGACACGAGCGACCTCGCCGACGGCGTCGCCGGGCTGGTGGAGGCTGTGAACGACCACTGGACCGGCCCGCGCGCCCCGCAGGTCCGGATGCTCCCGCTGATGCTGGAGGCGGCCGCGCTACCCGCCGCCGAAGGACGGCTGAGGGTGCCCCTCGGCCTGGAGGACCGCCAGATCGCGCCGCTGTGGCACGACTTCGAGGAGACCCCGCACCTCACGGTGATCGGCGACAGCGAGTCCGGGAAGACCAACCTGCTGCGCCTGCTGATCAACGGCATCACCACCGGCTACTCCCCGGCCGAGGCCCGGATCATGCTGATCGACTTCCGGCGCGGCCTGTTCGACTCCGTCCCCGAGGAGTACCGGCTCGGCTACGCCGTCGCGGTGGACGTCCTCAAGCAGGTCGTCCAGGGCGCGGCCCGGGCCATGGAGGGACGGGTGCCCGGCGGGGACATCACCCCGGCCCGGCTGAAGCTGCGGGACTGGTGGACCGGCCCGGAGCTGTTCATCGTGGTCGACGACTACGACCTGATCACCGCTCCGATCACCGGCCACCCCTTCGCCCCGCTGCTCGACCACCTCGCCCAGGGCACCGAGCTCGGCCTGCACCTGATCGTGGCGCGCGGCGCCAACGGCGCCGGCCGCTCCCTGAGCGACCCGCTGATGCGCCGCCTCCAGGAGGTCAACACCCCCGCGGTGCTGCTGTCCTGCCCGCCGAGCGAGGGCGTGCTGTTCGGCAACGTCAAGCCCCGCGAGCTGCCGCCCGGCCGGGCGCTGCACGTCACCCGGCGGCGCACCGTCCAACTGCAGACCGCACGGGTTCCCGAGCCGGAGGGGACGGAGAGCGCCTGAGATCGCCGCCGCGGGGCGGCGGGATCGGCCGGGCATCCGATGAACCGGGTGCCCGGCGATCCCGTGTAGCTGGGCGAGGTCCGCCCGAGCGGGCCCTGACGACCGACCAGGGAGGCAGACGCCAATGGCCGAGGTGGAGCCTCGCCGGACAGCCGCCGGACAGCCGCCGGAGCCGTTCGCCGCCGTCCGGAGCCCGCGATGAGCGCGGCCGGCTCCGAGGCGACCGACAACGCACCGGCCCCACGGCGCTGGTTCGGCCGCCGCGGCACCCCGCCCACCACCGCACCCGCCCGACGCGGCAGCCGCTCGATCCTGCGCGGGCTCGGGCCGCACTTCGTCATCGCCCCGCCCGAGGTGACCGACGACGAGCTGTCGGCGGCCCTGGGCAACCTGCGGCCGGTCCCGAACGCCCTGGTCGTGGTGGCGGCGGCGACGGACGCCGCACCGGTGCTGCGCGAGCAGATGGCCGAGCTCGGGACGATCGCCCGGGCCCGCGGCGCCTCCAGCCTGATCCTGGCCGCCTCCGGTCTGGCCGCCGTCGGCCCGGGTGGCCGCCGCCCCGCCGAAGTCGTGGCCGACAAGGCGGGTATCACGGTCGTCGCCCCGGACGGCATGGTCGCCGTCCAGCCCGACGGCACCCTCAAGGTCACCGCCCCGAACGGCTCCACCGAGCCCGCGACCTGGTGGAGCTGCCCGCCCGGAGGCCGAGCCCGCCGACTGCGCGAGACCGCCGCCGCCACGGACCCGGTCGAGGCCGGGGCCGGGGCCGCCCGCGCGGTTCCCGGCCCATGGCCCGCACCGACCGCCGGACCGACCATCGGAGCGACCCCCGAACGGGCCGTCGCCCCCGCCCCGCCGGGCTCGCTGCCCGCCTCGGTGTCGGTCCACCGGCTGGCCTCCGGCTTCTGGCTCAACCACGTCACGGCCCGTCCCGAGGGGCCGATGCCCTTCCTCCAACAGCTCGCGGCACCCCCCGGAACGACCCCGCTGCTGGTCGGCACACCCGCCCGACCCGCGCTGGATCCGGAGGAGTTCACCGAGGCCGCGCTGTCCCTGCCGGTCGGCTCCGACCAGCTCCTGGTCAGCGCGCCGTGGGCCGACCCGGGCGCACTGGCCCTGCTGTCCGGCAGCCTGGCCGAGCGGCTGGGACGCCCCGTCCACAGCGCGGTCGGGCTGCCGGTCGCGGGCAGCGGCGGCTACACCACCGCCGTGCTCGACCACCGGGGCGTCGCCTCCTGGGAGCCGTACCTGCTCCGCCTCAGCTCGTCCGGTCGCCACGACACCGTCAGCTCCGCCTGGCGCCGGGCCGCCGCCGGCTGGGAGACGGTCGGGCCGGGGCTCTTCCGCGCCTTTCCGTTCTGGGGCCTGGAAGCCGTCCCAGCCGGGCTCTGGCTCCGACCGGAGCCGCCGTACGCCTGGGCTCCGCGGTTCCTGCGCCCGGACCCGGCCCGCCCGCTGATCGTCGTCGGCGAGCAGGCCCGACTGATCCCGCACCAGGTCTGGGAGGAACTCGGGGCCCTGCTCGACCAGCTGCCGGCCCCCGGCGCCCGCGGGTTCGGGCTGCTGCTGCACGGACTGGTCGACTCCGCGTCGGAGAGCAGCGCCCGGTTCTTCGCCCGGATGCACGGCCTGCTGTGGCTCAACCCGCCGGCCCGGCCCGCCACCGGGGATCCGGCCGGACCGGTCGGGTCCGGCGGCGCGGCCCACGCCTCCTACGCGCTCGGTGGTGGCTGGGCGGGGACCGTCCCGGCCCCGGCCGCCGAGCGGTTCGCCCTTCCCGCGCCGGGGGCGCGGGTGCAGCCGGCCGGGTTCGCCACGGAGACGACCGCGCCGGCTGGTGCGGCGGTCGGCGTCCCGACCGCGCCCGTGGGTCTGGCCACCAGCGGTGACGCGCCCGGATCGGGCGGCACGGCCGTGCGGTTCGCCGCCGAGCCGCCCCCGGAGCCGGGAGGAGCCCGTCGGCCCGCCACGAGCGGCGGAACACCTGAACCCGCCTCCGGCGGGGCCGGGTTCGTCACCGGGGCGCCGGTAGCGCAGGCGTCGGCCGGACTCACCGGCGAACCGCCCACCGGTCTCGGCGTCAACGGCGTCAACGGCGTCAACGGCGAAGTGTCACAACCAGCAGCCCCCGCAGGCGAGTTCGCCGCCGAGGAACCGGTGCCGACCACGACGGTCACGGCGGCGGACACCCCCGAGGAGCCCGGGACGCGGGCGGCGGAGCCCGTCGCCACACCGGCACCCTCGCCTCCGGCAGCCCGCCAACCCGAGCCCGAACCGGTACCCCCCGCCCTCGCCGCTCGGTACTTCACCCCCGAGGACGTCCTGCCACTGGCCCCGGTCAGCGCCGCGGAGGACAGGGACGCCTTCCGGCTGCTGCTCGGCGAGCACTACCACCGCTGCGCGGGGCGGGTGGAGCCGGCCGTCACCCGGTTGCCGGGCCTGCGGTCGACCGGCCGGGACGACTTCAAGGCCGACCTGGTGGCCGTTCTGCTGCACCACGAGGACTCCGGCGTCCCCGCCGACCGCGCCGCCCTCCTCGCCGAGGCGCGCGGCGGCGCCGTGGGGCCGCTGCACCCCTACCTCACCTGCCTGGGCTCGGGCCTGCGCCGGCTGCCGAGCCACCACGGCCCGGTGCTGCTGGGTGCCGACGTGGCGCCGGAGGCACTCGACGCCTTCCCGGTCGGCCTGGCGCTCGTCGAACCCGGGCCGATCGCGGGCCTGGCTTCGCCCGCGGCCGAGCTCGGTGCCCCGGTGGAGTTCGCCGTCTGGTCGACCACCGGACGGCGGACCGCCGTCTTCGGGGACGACCGGGAGGTGCCGCAGGTCGCCTTCCCACCGGGTACCGGCTTCGTGGTGGTCGACGTCGTCCCGGGGGACGGCGGGGCCCGGCCCGCCCGGGTGCTGCTGCGCGAGACCACCGGCCCGTCCACGACCGGCCCGGACGCCGAGCGGAACCGCAGCACGCGGGACCGGCTGCGGGCCTGGCTGGAACGCCGGGACACGGTGGCGCCGGCCGACCGCCGGACGGTCGCCCGCCCGGAACGCTTCCGTCTCACCCCGGGCGCCGTCCTCCCGAAACCGCCCGCCTCCCCCGCACCCGCCCCGTCCCCCGCACCCGACCTTGATCCGCCCGCCGAGGCCTGACCGGGCCGCCCCAGGCCCGAACGGACCGGCGGCGGTTCACGGGTGTCCGGAGTGCTCCGGACACCGGCCGCCCCTACCGCCCACCGAATCCGGAGAACGCATGCCGTCCGCACACGCCCGGCCGTCGCGGCCCAAGGCCCTGTACGTCGCCATGGCCGCGGTGCTGATCACCGCCATCACCGGCACGATCGCCAACGCCCGTCCGCACCGCACCACCCAGCCCCCCAAGCCGGGGGCCACCGCCACCACGACCGCCACCACCGCCACCACCGGGGACGGCCTCAACGATCCCCACCTGAAGGACATCGCCCAGCAGCTGGTCTCCAGCGCGGAGAACTCCTCACTCGACTGGAAGGCCCAGTTCGCCTACATCGAGGACATCAAGGACGGCCGCGGCTACACGGCCGGCATCGTCGGCTTCTGCTCCGGCACCGGCGACATGCTCGACCTGCTGGAGCACTACGAGAAGCTCAAGCCGGGCAACTCGCTCAGCACGTACCTGCCGGCGCTGCGCAAGCTCGACGGCTCCGCGTCGCACGCCGGCCTCGACCCGAGCTTCACGGCGGACTGGAAGAAGGCCGCCCAGGACCCGGTGTTCCAGCAGGCCCAGGTGGACGAGCGGGACCGGGTCTACTTCAGCCCCTCCGTGATGCAGGCCCAGACCGACGGACTGCACGCCCTCGGCCAGTTCATCTACTACGACGCCATCGTCATGCACGGCCCCGGCAACGAGCCGGTCAGCTTCGGCGGCATCCGCGCCGCCGCCATGAAGAAGGCCAAGACCCCCGCCCAGGGCGGCGATGAGAAGACCTACCTGGCCGCCTTCCTCGACGCCCGCCGGGCCGCGATGAAGACCGAGGCCGCCCACGAGGAGACCGACCGGGTGGACACCGAGCAGTTGGTCTTCCTGCGCGCGGGCAACCTCGACCTCAAGCCCCCGCTGGCGTGGAAGGTCTACGGCGAGTCTTTCAAGATCGACAGCTGACGGGGCGCGCCGGTACGACGGAGGGGCGGCTGCCCGGGCAGCCGCCCCTCCGTCGTCACGTCCCCGCGCACCTCACCAGCCGGTGGTGGCCCGCCGAGCGGTCCGGCCCGTCGGCTCGCCCAGAGCCGTCCGCTCCACCGGCGTCTCGCGCCACTCCGCCGCCCCACGCACGCCGACCCCGGGATCGGACCCGGTCCGGACGAGCGGCGTCGAGGCCGGGTCGATCGCCCCGGCCGTCCGCCGCCGTACGGACGGCACTTCGGCGTCAAGAGCGTCCAGAGCGCCGAGAGCGTCGAGGCACAGCACGAGGTTGCGCGGCCGGTCGTTGCCGGGAACACCCGGCCAGTGGCAGTCCCGGGCACGGACCTCCCGGCTCCGCCGGCCGCCCGCGGTGACCACCGGACCAGGCACCACCTCGACGTCCGGCCGCCAGCCGCGGCCCGGCCAGAGGTGTTCGAGCCGCAGCTCCCAGGAGTCCGCGTTGACCACGAGCGACTCCCCCACCCTGCCGGGCAGCACCAGCGTGCCGTACGGGGTGACCACCACCGCCCGCTGGTCGAAGTCGGCGTCCTTGCCGGACACCGTGATCCGCCAGGATCCGTCGACGAACATCTCACTCCCTTCCGATGGCACCGGCCGCGACCCCCACCGTCGAAGCCCGCGGGCACTCGATGTGACAGCCGGTCAGGCGCGGCGCTTGGCGGCGACCTTTCGGGCCGCGAGAACCAGGCCCGCACCGGCGGCCAGCACCGCGCCACCGGCCAGGGCGAGCGGGGTGTCGTCCCCGCCACCGGTCTGTGCCAGGGCCGGCGCCGCACTCGTCCCGGAGCCGGGCGTGGCGCCCGGCTTGGCGGCGGGCGAGGTCGGAGCTGCGGGCGAGGTCGGGGTGGTCGCCGAGGACGTGGCGCTCGGCGAGGCCGGGACCGACGTGGTCGGCGTCGGCCGCGGGGTCACCGGGACGGCCGGGGTGGTGGTCGGCGGGCCGGTCGGCGTCGGCGTGCCGGTCGGAGTCCCGGTCGGCGTCGGCGTGGCGGAGGGGCAGAGCGGGACGTCCGCCACCTTCTTGTCCACGTGGGTGTCAGCCAGGGTGTAGCGCCAGGTGTCGCCCTTGCCCGAGTAGCCGACGGTCACCTTGGCCGTGCCGTTCGCCTCGATCCTGCCGTGGTACTGCTCGGTCCCGCCGACCAGGCTGAGCGTGTAGTCGCCCGCGGCCTTGTACGTGTTCCCGAGGACGAGCTCGACATGACCGGCATCCGCCCGGCACCCGACCTCCAGGGAGGCGTCGCTCGGCTTCCAGGCGAAGGCGGTCCCGGTGCCGGCCAGCGCGAGGGCGGCGACCGCGCCCCCGGTGACCGCAGCCGCCCGTCGTACGTGCCTCATCAGTGTTCTTCTCCTCGGAAATGCGTAGACCGGTGAACCTCGTGCGCTCCCCTCGGGGATGGCAGGGGAGCACACGAGGCAGCGAGCCCTGACCGCCGTCGCAGGCCGTGGCGGCAGCGAGCGAAGGCAGCACAACCCGGGCCCTCGCCCCCTGCACGGATGGCATGCCACATCCGGTTCACCCCACCCCGGCTCCCGCCCAGCACGCCACCTCCACGCAGTCCCGGCCGACCGTGACCCCCTCGAACAAGCCCCTCGCGGCGGGCGGGGGCGCGGGCCCGGTGCGGCGTCGTCCGGACGGCGGCGGCCCTCGGCTGGTCGTCGACGACCGGCGGGCGGCGGGACCCGGGCGGGGGGTGTGGTCAGTGGTGGCGTGGGTCCAGCAGGCCGGAGCACGGGGCGGGGTGCGGGGTGCCGGGGGGCGTTGCGTCCCCGGCGTCGAGGGCGGCGAGGGCGGCGAGGGCGGCGGCGCGTTCGGGTTCCGTCGGCCGGGTGCCGTCCGGGGTGAGGAGGTAGTCGGCGACGGGGGTGAGGAGCAGGGTGGCGGCTCCGGCCGGGAGCAGGAGGGCCTCGTCCCACTGGTGCCGGACGACGGTGCGGCGCAGCAGGGTGCCGTGGCGGGACCGGAGCGGGCGGGTGCGGGTCCGGCGGCGGTGGAGCTCGGGGGCGACCTCGGCCTCCAGCACGGTGCGCACGCCCCGCAGGGAGCCCAGGGGCACGTGCTCGGCGGCGAGGTCGAGGAGGGCGACGGTCTCCGGGGCGAGCCGGTAGGCGGCGACCACCGCGGCGGTCTCGACGGGTTCGAAGGGCTGCCCGGCCAGGCGGGCCACGTCGATCACGTCGTCCGCGCCGAAGGTGCGTCCGAGCCCCTCCTCGGCGAGGGCGATCAGGCATTCGACGTGGTCGTCGGCGGCCAGGTAGGGGCGGACCGGGACGGCGGCGAGGTCGCCGGTGAGCGCGGCGGTGGCGAGCTGTACCTGGTACCACGGGTCGAGCAGCGGGTCCTCGGCCGGCCAGCGCAGGGTGACGGCGGTGTGCCGGGGCCGCTCGCCGAGCAGGGTGACCTCCACCGACTCCACCGGGTGGTCGGTGACCAGCCGGTTGACGGCCTGCCAGAGCGTGGCCTCGGTGGGGCTGACGAGGGAGAGCTCGCCGAGCGGCCGGGGCAGGTCGGGCGGGTAGTAGCCGGCCAGCGGGAGGTCGCGGATCGGGCGGACCCCGGTGGCGTCGACGAGGTCGCGGGCGATCCGGGCGTAACAGTCGACCCGGTCGCGGGCGCGCTGCAGCTCGGCCCGGGCGTGCTCGCCCATCCGGACGCCGTCCCGGGCCAGCGCGGCGAGCACCAGGTACGGGAGGTGGCGGGCGCCGCGGGCACGGTGGAGCAGTTCGACCGGTCCGGCGGCCGGGTCGACGTCGAGCAGCCGGTAGAGCAGGTCGGTGTTCATCGGCGTCCGCCTCCGAGGGCTGTGGGGGTCGCCCGGACGGCGGCAGGACGACCGGGGTGTGGCGGGTCCGGCGGTTCGCGCCGGGCCGACTGCGGGCGCCACACCAGTGATTGTGGTGACGAACGATCAACACGGAATCACCACCGGCTCTACAGTCTCTCGACATCCCGCCGGGCCCGTGGGTTGATAGGAGCTCATCGATCGGGGGCGGGCACGTGCGCGGGCGGGGGCGAGCACATGAAGCGGGCAGGTGCAGGAATGGGTGAATTCCGGTTCTCGGTGCTGGGACTGATGCGGGCTCAGCGCGGCACGACGATGCTGAAGGTCGGCAGTCCCCAGCAGCAGGCGATGCTGGCGGTGCTGCTGCTTCGGCCAGGGCACGGCGCGAGTGCCACGGACCTGATCGACGCCCTGTGGGGTGAGGAGCCGCCGGGCACCGCGATGACGACGGTGCGGACGTACGCCTGGCGGTGGCGCAAGATCCTCCGCAGTGAGGAGCCGGACGCGACGAACGTGCTGACCTCGGTCGGGGACGGCTACCGGCTGGTGCTGCCCAAGCACGCCGTGGACGCGGCGCAGGCGGAGGAACTGGCGGCGCAGGCCGAGCGCACGGCGGCCGCCGGAGAGCCGCAGCAGGCGCGTGACCTGCTGAACCAGGCGCTGGAGTTGTGGCAGGGCGAGCCGCTGACCGGTATCCCCGGTCCGTTCGCGCAGCGGCAGCGGCAGCGGTTGCAGGAGCTCTGGCTGACGCTCTTGGAGGAGCGGATCGCCCTGGACCTGACGCTGGGGCGCTTCTCCCGGTGCATTCCGGAGCTGACCTCGCTGACCACCGAGCACCCGCTGCACGAACGGGCGTACGGGCTGCTGATGCGTGCGCTGTACCAGGCCGGGCGGCAGGCGGACGCGCTGGCGGTCTACCGGAGCGCGCGGCAGCTGTTCCTGGCCGAGCTGGGGGTGGCGCCCGGGCCGGAGTTGGACCTGCTGCACCAGCGGATCCTGGAGGGCGACCCGTCGCTCGCCGCCCCGACGCCGTCCGCCGTGCTCCGCTCCGGGCCGGTGGAGCCGGCCGCGCCGCGGGTCGAGTCGCAGGACCCGCCCACCGGCCCTGCGGTGACGGTGGCGGATGCGCCCGCCGGGGCCGCCGCACCCGCCGGGGCCTCCGCACCGTCCCCCAGACCGGCCCAGTTGCCGCCCGACGCGGCGGACTTCACCGGTCGTACCGTCCTGGTCGAGCGGCTGGGCCGGGCCCTGGACGCCCCGGGCCAGCAGGCGCTGGTGATCGCGACCGTGGTCGGCATGGGCGGGGTCGGCAAGACGGCGCTGGCCCTGCACGTCGCCCACCGGGTCCGCGACGCCTACCCGGACGGGCAGCTCTACGCCGACCTGCGGGGCGCCGACGCCACCCCCGCCGACCCGGAGGCGGTGCTCAGCGGCTTCCTGGTGGCGCTCGGCGTGCCGGCCGACGCGGTGCCGGAGGGGCTGGACGCCCGCTCGGCGCTGTTCCGCTCGGCGGTCGACGGCCGGCGGCTGCTGCTGGTGCTCGACAACGTCCATGACAGCGCGCAGATCAGACCCCTGCTGCCGGGCGCGGTCGGCTGCGCCGTGCTCACCACCAGCCGCACCCGCCTGTCCGGCGTGCCCGCGACCGTCCAGGCCGACCTCGGCGTGTTCGAACCCGAGGAGGCGCTCGAACTGCTGGGCCGCACCATCGGCGCCGAGCGGCTGGCCGCCGAGTCGGAGGCCGCCCGGGAGCTGCTGCTGGTCTGCGGCCATCTTCCGCTCGCGGTACGGATCGTGGCGGCCCGGCTGGCCGCCCGGCCGAGCTGGACGGTGCAGACGCTGGGCCGCCGGCTGGCGGTCGAGCGCCGGCGGATCGACGAGCTGCGCATCGGCGACCTGGAGGTGGCGGCCGCCTTCGAACTGAGCTACCGCCAGTTGTCGCCCGCCCAGGCCCGGGCGTTCCGGCTGGTCGCCTCGGTGGACGGGCCGGACATCGGGCTGCACGCCGCGGCCGCCCTGCTGGACCTGGACGAGTACGACGCCGAGGACCTGCTGGAGGCCCTGGTGGACGTGGCGATGATGGAGTCGCCCTTCCCCGGCCGCTACCGCTTCCACGACCTGCTGCGCGCGTTCGCCCGGCGCCGTCCGGACGCTCCCGGCGCGGTCGTGGCGGCCCGCGACCGGATGCTGGACCACCTGCTGGCCACCGCGTGCACGGCTTTCCAGCACGCCGTCCCCGGGGATCCGGCGGCCGGCACGCTCGGGCCCGCCCGCGGCGCGGGCGTCGGCCTGGACGGCCCGGACGGTGCGCGGGCGTGGGCCGAGGCGGAGGGCTCCGGGGCGATCGCGCTGGCCGCGCAGGTGGCGGGCTGGACCGTCGCGGACGACACCGCGTCCGCGCCGCCGGCCCCGGCCGACGGTGCGGCACCGGACCCGCTGCGCGCCGCGATCGACCTGCTGATCGCGCTCACGCCGTTCGTCCTCGCCCCGCCCAGCCGCCAGCTGGCCACCACCGCGGAGGCGCTGGCCGCCGCCGCGGTCCATCGCGCCGACCACCGGGCAGCTGGTCGGGCGCACTTCCTCCGCGGCAACGTCGCCCTGGCCGCCACCCGGCTGGAGGAGGCGGAGGCGTCCTCCCGGCTGGCGGTGGCCGCCTCCCGCTCGGCCGGCGACACGGTGATCCTGCGCCAGGCGCTGAACGACCTCGGCCTGGTCTGCCAGTTCCTCAGCCGCTACGACGAGGCCGTCGAGCACTACGACGAGGCGCTGCTGCTGGCCCGCGAACTCGGCCACCGCTCCGGTGCGCTGGTGACGACGGTGAACGCCGCGCTGGCCCGGGTGCGCAGCGGGCGGGCCGCCGAGGCCGTGCCGATCTGTCACGAGGTGCTGGCCGAGTTGCGGACCCGGCACGACGATCCGGGCCGGGCGTACACGCTGTACGTGCTGGGGCTGGCGCTGCACGGGCTGGGGCGGCACGAGGAGGCGGTCACCTGGTTCGGCGAGTGCCTGGCGGTGGCCTCGGCGGCCGGTCTGGCGGCCCGGGCCGCGCACGCCCGCTACCGGATGGCGGACAGTCTGCGCTCGCTGGGCCGGACGGACGAGGCGCTGGAGCACGCCGGGCAGGCGCTGGTGCTGTGCGAGGAGCTGGGTGCCGAGCGGGACCAGGGCCAGGCGCTGGTGGTGCTGGGCCGGACGCTGGCGGACCTCGGGCGGGAGGCCGAGGCGTGGGACCGGCTGCGGGAGGCGCACCGGATCTTCGTCCGGCTGGGGCTGCCGGAGGCGGGGGAGGTGGCGGGGCTGCTGCCCCGGGAGGAGGGTTCGGCCGCTTCGGTCACTTCGGCCGGGTCCGTCCGGTCCGTGCCGGATGGGCGTCGGGGCGGTGGTCGGGGGGCGGCGGGCGCTTCGGTGACGAGCTGCGGGCCGGGCCGCTGACGGGCTGCCGACGGGCTGCTGGAGAATCGATCCTGCGCCAGTTCTGAGGTGCGCTGGAGCCCGGTGTGCTCAGGAGCCGGTGCTGTTCCAGTCGCCGGTGCTGCCGTGCACGGTGGGGGTGGGCGTCGGCGTAGCGTCGCCGCTCACCACCGTCACCGTCCCGGTGCCGGCGGTCTTCGCCACCACAGCCGTGGCGGAGAGGCCGGCGCCCAGGGCGACGACCACCCCGAGGCCGACCGTGAACAGGCGGAGGCGGGTGGGGGCGGTGGCCGGACGCTGCGTCATCTCTGGTGCTCCCTTGGCTCTCTTCCCTGGTGGGAAGGGGTTCCGTCGTGGTGTGGCACCAGTCTGGCCGGGAGCGTTCAACGGCGGATCTACGGTCGAGCACCGGTGATCACCCCGGCCCGCTCAGGCCGCCGCGCGGATCTCCAGGGTGCAGCACTTCACGCTGCCGCCGCCCTTGAGCAGCTCGCTGAGGTCCATCCCGATCGGTCGGAAGCCGCGCTCGCGCAGCCGCGCGGCCAGGCCGACGGCCGCCTCCGGCAGCACCACGTGCAGGCCGTCGCTCACCGCGTTGAGGCCGAACACCGCCGCGTCGGCGCCGTCCACCAGCAGTGCGTCCGGGAACAGCCGGCGCAGGACGGCACGGCTGCCGGCCGAGAAGGCCTCCGGGTGGTACATGATCTCGTCGCCGTCCAGCACGGCGAGCGCGGTGTCCAGGTGGTAGAAGCGCGGGTCGACCAGCTCCAGGCCGACCACCGGCCGGCCGAGGAACTCCTGGGCCTCCGCGTGCCCCTCGGCCACGCTGCGGAAGCCCCGTCCGGCCAGCACGAAGCCCGCGGTGAGCAGCAGGTCCCCCTCGCCCTCGTTGACGTGCTCCGGATCGCGCGTCTCGAAGCCCCGGGCGCGGAACCACTCCAGGTAGGCCGGGCCCTCGGCGGCCCGCTCGGCGTTGCGGAAGCGCGCGCCGAGCACCTTGCCGTCCACCACGGTGGCGCCGTTGGCCGCGTAGACCATGTCGGGCAGGCCGGGCAGCGGGTCGATCAGCTCCACCCGGTGACCGAGTTCGCCGTAGAGGGCGTACAGCCGCTCCCACTGGGCGACGGCGAGGCCGGTGTCCACCGGCTTGGCGGGGTCCATCCACGGGTTGATCGCGTAGGTGACCTCGAAGTGGGTCGGACGGCACATCAGGTAGTGGCGCGGGCGGGCGGTGCGGGTCATCGGATGCTCCAGGGGGCGCGAGCGGGCAGGGCAAGGCGGGGCAGGACGGGGCGTGCGGGGTCAGCCGGCGGGCTCGGGCCGCGCATCGTGGGCACGGTGCGCGTCGTGCTCGGGGCGCGCCGGGAAGTCGCGCATTCCGCGCAGCGGGCTCGCCAGGAGCACGGCGCCCGCGGACAGCAGCACGCCCGCCATGATCCAGATCGTGGTGCGCGGGCCCAGCACCTCGCCGAGCCAGCCGCCGAGCAGCGCGCCGAGGGGGATCGCGCTGTAGTTGACCGTCGAGGCGCTGGCCCTGATCCGCCCGATCATCGCGGGCGGGCAGTAGGACTGGTAGAAGCTGCCGGCCAACACGTTCCCGGCCACGACGCCGCAGACGGCCACCGACCACGCGCAGGCGCTGACCGCGAGCGGCAGCTGGTCGCCGGCCATCGGCAGCAGGAAGATGAAGGGCGCGACCACCAGCTCGCACAGCAGCAGCCCGCGGGCGCTGCCCAGCCGCCGGGCCACCCGCCCGGCCACCGCCGCGCCGGCCAGCCCGCCGACGCTCACCACCGCGAACACCAGGCCCACCTCGCCGGAATCGATGCCGACGCTGCGGACCAGGAACACCGTCTGGACGGCCTGGATGCCGTTCAGCCCGAAGTTCCCGACCGCCCCGAAGCAGGCCAGCGTCCGCAGGTACGGGTCACGGGCCAGAAAGCCCACGCCCTCGCCGATCTCCTTCAGGATGCCCCGCCGCTGCGACGGCGGCGGAGGCTGCTCGACCACGGTGATCCGGGCCACGCAGACCGCCGAGACCAGGTAGCTCACCGCGTCGGCGAACAGGCCGCTGGTCGCGCCGAAGACCTGTGCCAGCAGGCCGGCCGCACCGGGACCGGCGATCTCCACCGCCGACTCCCCGGAGCGCAGCTTGACGTTCGCCTCCAGCACGTCGTCCTTGGCCACCAGCGACGGGAGCACCGCCCCGTACGCGGTGGAGAAGAACACCTTCACCGCGCCGGTCAGCAGGGCCACCAGCACCAGTTGGGCCATGGTCAGCACACCGAGCCAGCCGGCCACCGGCACGCTGACGAACAGGACGAGCAGCAGCAGGTCGCAGACCAGCATCACCCGCAGCCTGGGCCAGCGGTCCACCCAGGCACCGGCCGGCAGGCCGAGGAAGAGCCAGGGCAGCCAGGCCGAGGCGGTCAGCAGGCCGACCGCGAGCGGGCTGGCGCCCAGGGTGACGACGGCCACCAGGGCCAGCGCCACGTTGCCGACCGCCGTACCGAGGCCGCTGGTGGTCTCACCGATCCAGAGCCGACGGAAGTCGGCCTGTGCCCACAGCCCCCAGCGGCTGCGGGACGGCTCCGGCGGAGCCGTGACGGGGGTGGTGACGGACATCGCGGTCACTCTCCAAGCTTCTCGGCGAGCACGGAGGCGATCCGTGCGATGGGTTCCGGACGGGTCAGCTCGCCGTGCGCGCAGGCGAGGCGGTGGGGCTCGATCCGGCCGTCCAGGTACGGCCGCCAGGACTGCTCGTAGGGCCAGTCGGCGGGCTTGTCGAGGGTCGCGCCGAAGAAGACGGCGTCGCCCCGGTAACGGCCGGGCACGTGCTCGGCCATGAGCTTGCGGTGCCGCTCGAACACGCCGGGCAGCTCGGCGGCGGTCTCCCCCAGGACGGCGGCCAGCTCGGCCTGGCCGCGCCCGGCCTCCGGGTCGTAGCCCAGGGACAGCAGCAACTCGGCCAGGGTGTCGACGGGTTCGTCCTGCCCCGGCCCGTCGGCGGCCTCCGGACCGTGGCCGGTGACCGGTGCGCCGTCGAGCAGGGCGAGCACACCGACCGGTGCGCCCTCGGCCTGGAGCCGGACGGCCATCTCCTGGGCGACGACCGCCCCGAAGGACCAGCCGAGCAGGTGGTACGGGCCGGCGGGCCACACCGCGCGGATCTGCCGCACGTAGTCCTCGGCGATCTCCGCGACGCTCGCCGGTGCTGCCCCGCGCAGGCCGCGGGCCTGCAGACCGTAGACCGGGCGTTCGGCCCCGAGGTGCGGCAGCAGGCCGGAGTAGACCCAGCTGATGCCGGCGGCCGGGTGGACGCAGAACAGCGGGGCCAGGCCGCCACCGGTGCGCAGCGGCAGCAGGACGTCCAGGGCGTCGGCGGCCGGCCCGGCACCGAGCCGGTCGGCCAGTCCCGCGACGGTCGGTGCCTCGAACAGTGCGCGCATCCCGAGGTCGGCGCCGAGGGCGGTGCGGATCCGGGCGAGCAGCTTCATCGCGAGCAGGGAGTGGCCGCCGAGTGCGAAGAAGTCGTCGTCGATGCCGACCCCGGCGATCCCCAGGACCTCGGCGAACAGCCCGCAGAGGACCCGCTCCTGTTCGGTGCGCGGTGCGCGGCCCCGGGCGAGTTCGGCGAAGTCCGGCGCGGGCAGGGCCCGGTGGTCGAGCTTGCCGCTGCCGGTGAGCGGCAGCGCGTCGAGCGGGACGACGGCGGCCGGCACCATGTAGCCGGGCAGGAGCCCGCCCGCGAAGGCCCGCAGGCCGGCCGGGTCCAGCCGGCCATCGGTCACCGCGTAGGCGACCAGACGGGTGCCCGCCGCGCGGTCCTCGACCGGGCGGACGACGGCCGCCGACACCTGGGGGTGCCGCCGCAGGACCTGTTCGATCTCGCCGAGTTCGATCCGGAAGCCGCGGATCTTGACCTGCTGGTCGGTACGGCCCAGGTACTCCAGTTCACCGTCCCGCGAGCG